>JALYHL010000008.1 GCA_030776625.1 Actinomycetota bacterium
CGGCTTCCGGCTCGGGCGCCACTCCCGAGGGAGGCACCTTCTCGTGCTCGGGCACCTCTTGCACCTACACGCCTCCCGCCAACTTCTCGGGCAGCGACTCCTTCGACTACACCGTCTCCGACGGCACCGAGACCGACACCGGCACCGTCAGTGTGACCGTCAACCCGGTCAATGACGGCCCGACCTGCTCGAACGAGTCCGGCACGACGCCGGAAGGCTTCCAACTGTCTGATTCGGTCGTCTGCTCCGATCAGGAAGCCGACTCGCTCACCTACAGCAAAGCCTCCAACCCCAGCCACGGCTCGCTGACTTTCAACAGCGACGGCACCTTCACCTACACGCCCGACGCCAACTACAACGGCCCCGACAGCTTCACCTTCAAGGCTAACGACGGCACCGCGAGCTCCAACGTCGCCACGTACTCGATCACCGTCAGCGCGGGCAACGATGCGCCTACCGCAGCCGACGACTCCGCCTCCACCGACGAGGACACTTCGACGTCGATCGACGTCACCGACAACGACACCGATGTCGACGAGGTCGACAACCTCACTGCTTCGGGATCCGGCGCCACCGATCAAGGCGGCACCTTCTCGTGCTCGAATGATTCCTGCAGCTACACCCCGCCCACGAACTTCTCGGGCACCGACTCCTTCGGCTACACGGTCTCCGACGGCAACGGCGGATCGGACACAGGCACGGTGACAATGACTGTCGACCGGGTCAACGACGGGCCCGATGCAGTCGATGACACCGACTCCACGTCGGAGGACAACGCGGTGGTGACAGTGGTTGTGGCCACCGACACCGATGAAGACGATGACGACCTGGTCATTACGGCCTTCACGCAGGGGGCGTACGGCTGGGTTACGTGTGACTCCGCGGGCGGTACCTGCACCTACACCCCGGTCACGAACTTCAACGGCAGCGACAGCTACACCTACACGATCTCCGATGACGACTACAGCGACACCGCCACGGTGACGATCAGCGTCGCCGCGGTCAACGATGCTCCGGTCGTCTCCGACGATGCTGCCTCGACCGACGAGGACACCTCGGTTGCAGTGAACGTGCTGGCCAACGACAGCGATATCGACCGAGACGACCTCGACATCTCCTCCTACACCGGCTCCGGCGCGGGCTCGGTGCTCTGCGACAGCGAGAGCGGTGACTGCACCTACACCCCGGCCCCTAACTTCTCGGGCACCGACTCTTTCGACTACACCGTCTCCGACGGCAACGGCGGCAGTGACACCGGGACCGTCACCGTCACGGTGAATGCGGTGGACGACGGTCAGCCGGGAGGGAGCACGAACCCTCCACCGGGAGAGACTCCCCCGCCGCCCGGAGAGACTCCCCCGCCGCCCGGAGAGACTCCCCCGCCGCCCGGAGAGACTCCCCCTCCCGCGGGAGACACGACTCCTCCGTCGGCCCAAGCCGCGGCCGACACCACAATCATCTCTCCGAACGGAGATGGGCGGTTGGACGCGGTGCACGTGGATGGTTCGTTCGACGAGACCACGACGTGGCGCTTCACGATCACTCCAGCGGGAGCGAGTGCGTCTAGCGACTCCGGACCGATCTTCACCAGGACTGGCGTCGGCCACGAGATCGATGTGGAGTGGGATGGGAGGTCATCATCCGGACGGGTGGTGCCGGACGGTGAGTACGTATGGCGCATCGAGGGGCAAGACGTCGCAGGTAACGATATGGCGCCTGTGTCCGGGTACATCGAGGTCGATCGCACCGCCGTCGTCTTCAGTGGGATCGAAGCCGATCCGAACCCGTTCCACCTGAAGGAACAGGATGTCACGGCGATCCGCTACAGCGTCGCGGAAGCCGCTCGCGTGAGGGTGAAGATCAAGAAGCGTGGCCGCATCGTTAGGGCCTTCAAGGTGCATCGGTTCTTGGAAGAGGGTTCTGCGGTTCTGGTCTGGAGCGGCCGCAACCGTCACGGCGAGCGGGTGCGAAGTGGACGCTACGTCGTCGTGCTGAGAGCCACGGACCTCGCGAAGAACGTGACGGTTAACAGGGCTCTATCGATCTGGGTGAAGCGCTGAAGATCTAGTTCCAGAACACCGTCGGATGTTGTGTCGCCGTAGGTGTTGAGCTAGCAGCGGATGTTGGTGTCCCGGTAGCCGATGCAGAAGACCTTCTTGCCCTTGTAGCAGTAGCCGGTGACGGCGGCGTCTCCGTTGATCCGCGTGTTCGTGTAGGCGCAGCAGTCGTAGATCGTTCGGATGCGACCATTACAGCAGCGCGACCAACCGCCGCCCTGCGCCGGATCTCGCACGAAGTCGTATCTCTTCTTCACGACCTCTTCGCACATCTTGCGGCGGCGCTGCGTGCGCGACGTGTAGATGTCGCCCTTGTCGTCGACTGGGTAGCCGTGCTTCGGGTGCAGCGGATAGCCGTACTTGTCGACGCGCGAGTGCGGCGAGTACGGGTGAGGGCACGAGCCGGTCGTGTAGGTGTGACCACAGATGTGATACGCCTCGGCCCTCTCGGGCCTCAAAGCAACACCAACCAATGAACCGCCCACGACCGCCACGAAGCCGGACCCCACCTTCGCCAGGAAGGAGCGCCGTCCCGTCCGCTGGGCGAGGGCGCGCGACGCGCGTTCGGTGAAGGTCTCCTCGGTCAACTCGCCTGGACCCCCGGATGCAGACCTTCAGTTGCGCGCCGGTGCGCGGTGTCGATCAGGCCTTCGATCTGCTCGAGGTTGTTCACCGTTCCCTTCGCCGCGACCGTCCCGGAGTTATCCAGCACCACCACGTACGGCGTCCCCGGCACCTCGTACGCCTGCGCGACCGCAATACCGGGAACGACCGGAGCCGACAGTTGCTTGTTCTTGAAGGTCAGGCGCGTCTCTTCCTCGTCCACATCCGTGATGACGTATGGCGTCAGTTTCCCCGCGTGAGCAACGGCCGGGACCGCGGGAAGGACCTGCTCGCACACGTAGCACCCGGGTGACACGAACATCAGAAGTTGATCGGCGGCGCCGACGACCACAGGCCTCCCCGTCATGTCGTGCGTTGGGATGCTGATCGCCGGTGCTCCGAGCGCAGGTCCTTCGTCGTCCATCTCCAGCGCGCCTCGTGGTCCCAGGCGCATATGGAGCGTGCCGATCTGTCGAGCTAGGGCCACGACGACGAGGCACAGCACCAGGACCAAGATCCACAGCGTGACGTACGAGACCGCCCACCAACCGTCCAATCGAGCTCCTTTATCTGGGGGCCCAGGTTATCGGTCATCAGGGTCAGAGTCGGGCACGCCGCCGTCCCCCGACGCCCATTTAGAAGCCTCTGTCGATAAGCGCGGTCGCGGGAACGCATCTTCGCCGCGTCAGCAGAGTCGGGCCAGCCTGAGGCTTGTCGTACCCTCTGCCTAGCATCCGGCGCCATGACACCAGGAGGTGAGACATGGCGGTCGAGCCGCGGCGGCTCTTTACCTACACAGACCTGCAGGCCTTCCCGGAGGACAACCTCCGGCGGGAGATCATCGACGGCGAGCTGTTCGTGACGGCCGCGCCCCGGATAAGACACCAGCGGGTGGTCGCAACGTTGACGTATCTGCTGGGCGCTTACAGCCGGGAACGGGGGGGAGAGGTATTCCCGGCTCCCACAGATGTCTTCTTCACGGACACGAACGTCGTCGAGCCCGACGTGCTGTTCGTGCGCGGCGATCACCTCGACCGCCTAGGGGATCGCTTTGTACGTTCCGCCCCCGACCTCGTGGTCGAAATCTCTTCACCATCGACCCGCAAGCTCGAGCTGGTCCGCAAACGCGAGCTCTACGAGCGTTTCGGTGTTCCCGAGTATTGGTACGTGGACCTAGACGTGGACCTGGTCCACATCTACCGCCTTAGTGAGGGCTACGGCCTCGCTCGGATCGTGGGACGGGGCGAAACCATCGAGGCCATGTCCCTGCCCGGCCTCGTGGTCCGAGTCGACGATCTACTCGGCCCCCCGGAGGACGACGATTCATGAAGCTGGCGGTTGTCGGGACCGGACATATCGGGCTGGTGATCTGCACGACGATGGCTGCCATCGGCCACGAGGTCGTGGGTGTCGACTCCGATCCCGAGAAGATCGCCTCTCTCGAGCAGCGGCGCTCCCCTTTCTACGAGCCGGGTCTGCAAGACCTCCTCGAGCAGGAGCTGGATTCGGGCCGGCTGTCGTTCACCTCTGACATCTCACGCGCCGCCCCCGGAGCAGAGGCCGTGTTCATCTGCGTCGGAACGCCGCCGCGAGCGAGCGGCGAGGCCAGCCTGGTCGCGGTCGAGAAGGCGGCCGCTTCGGCGGCTCGGGCCGCGACCCGGCGGATGGTGATCATCGAGAAGTCCACGGTTCCCGCGGGTACTTCCGTGCGGGTGAAACGCACGCTGGCGCGCGAGCGCCCGGATCTAGAGGGCCAGATCGAGGTCGCCTCGAACCCGGAGTTCCTGCGGGAGGGCAAGGCGGTGGAGGACTCCCTGAACCCCGAGCGGATCCTGGTCGGTGCCGAAACAGATTGGGCCTTCGAGGTCCTGCGCCGGGTGTACGAGCCCCTGACCTCGCGGGGCATCCCCCTCATCGAGACCGATATCCAGACCGCGGAGCTCGCCAAGCACGCGTGCAACGCGTTCCTGGCCCTCAAGATCTCGTACGCGAACGCGCTCGCGGTGATGTGCGAGAAGGCGGGAGCAGACGTGGTGGCGATCGCGCAGGTGATGGGGACCGACTCGCGCATCAGCCCCGCTTTCCTGAATGCGGGTCTCGGATACGGCGGCTACTGCTTTCCCAAGGACCTACAGGCGTTCGAGCGTCTGGCGCACAAGCTCGGGTACGACTTCGCCCTCCTTAAGGAGGTCGAGCGGATCAACGAGCAAGCCGTCGACGCCGCTGTTCACAAGGTGACCGATGCGCTCTGGAACCTCGAAGACAAGAAGGTGACGCTGCTGGGCCTCGCGTTCAAGCCGGAGACCGACGACGTCCGGTTCGCGCCCGCTCTCGCGGTCGCTCGGCGTCTTCTGGCGGAGGGTGCGCGCGTGGTGGGCTGGGATCCCGAAGCGGGTGGCCCCGCCAAGGCCGAGGTGCCTGACCTCGAGGTCGCCTCAGATGTTTTCGACGCTCTCGAGGGCGCGCATTGCGCGGTTGTGTGCACCGAATGGAACGAGATCAGGTCGATCGACCTGGCCAGGGTGAAAGACGCCATGGCGTATCCGGTGATCGTCGACGGCCGGAACGTGTTCGAGCCGGCGCAGATGGCGCAGTTGGGCTTCACCTACTACCCGACCGGACGCCCCCCCGTTGCCTAGAGCGCTCGTCACCGGCGGCGCGGGCTTCCTCGGCTCCCATCTCTGCGACCGCCTCATCAAAGAGGGCTGGGAGGTCGTGTGTTTCGACAACCTCATCACGGGCGCGGAAGACAACCTCGCCCATCTGACCGATCACCTGAGCTTCAGCTTCGAGAACCGGAACGTGATCGAGCACCTCGACGTCGATGGCGCCGTCGACTGGGTCATGCACCTCGCGTCGCCCGCGTCGCCACCGGATTACTTCGAGCACCCGATCCACACGATGAAGGTCAACTCGATCGGCACCATGAACGCGCTGGGCCTCGCGAAGGCCAAGGGTGCGAAGTTCTTCCTCACCTCCACGTCCGAGGCTTACGGAGACCCGCTGGTGCATCCGCAACCCGAGTCCTACTGGGGAAACGTGAACCCGGTCGGTCCGCGCGGCGTGTACGACGAGGGCAAGCGGTTCGCCGAGGCGATGACGATGGCGTACCACCGCGAGCACGGTGTCGACGTGCGCATCGTTCGTATCTTCAACACCTATGGATCACGCATGCGGCGTCGTGACGGCAGGGCGGTGCCGAACTTCATCGACCAGGCCCTCAAGGGCGAGCAGCTAACGGTGCACGGAGATGGCTCGCAGACCCGATCGCTCTGCTACGTGGACGACGAGATCGAGGGCTTCTGGCGCTTCATCAACTCCGATCACACCGGTCCGATGAACATCGGGAACCCGCACGAGGTGACGATCCTGAAGCTCGCCGAGACGATCGCGAAGCTGGCCGGGAGCGGCGCGGACGTGACCTACATGGAACGGCCTGTGGACGATCCCGAGGTGAGGTGTCCCGACATCGGGCTCGCCCGACGGGTGCTGGGGTGGCAACCACAGGTGTCGCTGGAAGACGGGCTCCAGCGGACGATCGACTGGGCCCGGACGGCCTGGCTTTGAACTTCCTGCTGACGGGTGCGGCGGGCTTCATCGGCAGTCATGTCGCGGACGCGTTGCTGGCAGAGGGTCACGCGGTGGTCGGGGTAGACAACCTCGACCCTTATTACGACGTCGCGCGCAAGGAGGCGAACCTCGAAGAGATCGACGCCGCGGATCACGCCGGGACCTTCGACTTCCATCGCACAGACATCCGCGACCGAGGAGAGATCGCAGCCCTCTTCTCGGACCGCACGTTCGATTCGGTCGTGCATCTGGCGGCGATGGCCGGGGTGCGCAACTCGATTGACCATCCCGACGTGTACTGGTCGGTGAACCTCGACGGCACCCGGAACCTCTTGGAGAACCTCGTCACGTCGGGGGGACCGAAGAACTTCGTGTTCGCCAGCACCTCGTCCGTATACGGCGCGACGGAACAGATCCCGTTCGTCGAATCGGATCCGTGCGACCGCCCCATGGTTCCGTACTCGGCCTCCAAACGCGCGGCCGAACTGATGGGCTACAGCTACCACAACCTCTACGACGTGAACTTCACGGCCGTGCGCTTCTTCACCGTGTACGGGCCGAGAGGACGGCCCGACATGATGGCGTTCAAGGTCCTCGACAGCATCTACAACGGCACGACGGTGCCGCTCAACAACGGTGGGGACATGTCACGCGACTGGACCTTCATCTCCGACATCGTGTCGGGAGTCGTCGCGGCCGCGCTGCGGCCGTCGGGATACCAGGTGGTGAACCTCGGACGCGGGGAGCCCGTGAGCCTCAGCGACTTCGTGGCGATGATCGAGAAAGCGGTGGGCAAGAGCGCGCATTTCGAGGATGCCCCGATCCCGCAGGGAGACATCAAGTCCACCCATGCGGACGTTTCCCGGGCGCGCCGGTTGCTCGACTACGACCCGGAGGTGTCGGTGGAGGAAGGCGTGCAGCGCTTCGTGGACTGGTACCGCAGCGCGGTCGCGCAGGAAGCCTAGAGCCGGCTCACCTTGTCAGAGGGGTGCCGGATCGCCCGGCAGCAGTCGAAGATGGTGGACGCCTGCTCCTCCACCAGCTGCCAGTCCACGCCGGTCTGTGGGATGAGGATCACGACGACGTCCTGAGCCGCCAACATCTCTGCGTCGAGCGGAACGGACTGGAGCGCGGTTCCCCCAACCTCCACCTCCGGCACGAGAGGGTCGTGGTAGGTGACTCTCGCACCTCGTTTCTGCAGCAGCGAGATCACGCGCAGCCCCGCCGACTCACGCACGTCCTCGGAACCTCCCTTGTACGCGACCCCGATGCAGAGGACGTTCGCGCCCCTGATCGACTTGTCTTTGTCGTTCAGGAGCTGCCCCACGCGATCCAGCACGTAGCGCGGCATCTCGGAGTTGATCGACTGAGCCAACTCGACGAATCGGATCTCGTGGTCGCGGTACTGGCGCACCTTCCACGAGAGGTAGGAGGGGTCGAGCGGGATGCAGTGACCGCCCCAGCCGGGGCTCGGCCAGAACGGCATGAACCCGAACGGCTTCGTCGAAGCGGCCTCGATGGCCTCCCAGATGTCGATCCCCATCTCGTGTGAGTACAGCGCGAGCTCGTTCACCAGCGCGATGTTTATGTGGCGGTAGATGTTCTCGATCAGCTTCGCCATCTCCGCCTCGCGGGTGCCGGACACCGTCACGACCTTCGGAACGACCTGCTCGTACAGAGCGGCCGCGGCTCGCGTGGAAGCCTCGTTCATCCCGCCGACCACCTTCGGGATGTCGGCGAAGTCGTAGACCGGGTTACCGGGATCGATCCTCTCGGGCGAGAAGGCTAGGAAGAAGTCCTCGCCGGCCTTCAGACCTCCGGCCTCGAGCAGCGGTTGCAGCAGCTCCTCCGTCGTCCCGGGATACGTGGTGCTCTCCAGCACGAAGAGGCTCCCGGGCTTGATCACCTGACCGAGCGACTCCCCTGCGAACACGACGTTCGACAGGTCCGGCGCCCCCTTCGCGAGAGGCGTTGGGACGCACACGATCACGGCGTCGGCGTCGCTGAGGGGGCCGAACGACGTGGTCGCGGAGAAGCGACCGGACGAGACGGCGGTTTGCACCCGCTCGTTTGGGATCTCCCTGAGGTGGGAACCACCGCTGTTGATCGTCTCGACCTTCTCTTCACGCAGCTCGATCCCGGCCACGCGGAAACCGGCCTCTGCGAACGTGAGCGCGACGGGCAAGCCGACGTAGCCGAGCCCGACCACGCCGATCAGCGCGTCCTTCCCCTCGATCCGCCGCAGTAGCTCGGCGAGATGTTGCTGCGCGTTTGGCATGACAAAGAGGCTAACTTCCCGGGCCCGCACCGGCATCCGAGCCTTCGGCGTCGGCTCGATGCGGCCGGACCGCGGTGGCCGGTACGACCCGTAGGATTCGCCGTCCATGCAGAAGAGATCCCTGTGGCTGGCTGCCGCAGCCAGCGCTGTGGCCGTCGCGATCCCACTGCTGGCGACGGCGAGCCACCTGGACGTTCCCGACGGCAACGACACCCGCGGCCTCCTCGACGTGCGGCGGGTGGATCTATCGGGGTCCGAGCGGCCGACCTGGCACGTCATCACCTTCACCGACTGGACCGTCGGGCGCGTGTTCGACAGGGGCTACTTCCTCGTCCGGCTCGACACCTTCGGGACCGCGCGCTACGACTACTACGCGCTGGTGTGGTCGAACGGGTACCGGATGAGGGCGAACCTGTTTCGTGATCCGCAGAGGAGGCGCGACTACAACGTCGCAACGCTGACGGCGTGGCACCCGACGGCGTCCAGCATCAAGGTCCGGATCCCGCTTCGGACGATGCGGATCGGAAAGGACCGGCTCGACTACACCTGGCAGATAGAGACGCTGTTCAGCAGCAAGAACTGCCCGCGCGTCTGCATCGACCAGGTGCCCGATCGGATGGGCGTGGCGGAGCCGATACCGGGCCGCGCTTCGCCGTTGCCGACGACGAGCGCTACACCGACGCTCACGCCGAGCCCGACGTCCACTACGACGCCTTAGATCCTGGTCCGGCTCCTCACGGCGGCATCGTCCAGATGTCTCGGGCGGGGCGCATCGAGTCGACCCTCGCGTTCCGCACGCCGCGGAGAGCTGCCCTCCGCAGGTTGCGCACGATCAGGCGTGACACCACCACCCACATGATCGACACGACGATCAGCATCACGCACGCCATCGTCAGCGATGGGTCGCTGAGGAACTCGTTGAGGCGGTCGCCTCTCTGGGCGAGCTCGATCATGTCCATGGCTGAGGAGGATATTCGTCCAGGCTGTACCACCACCTGCTGCCTGAGAAGATGACGTGGTGGATACCTCCCTCATCGACAAGCGCGACCGTCTCCATCGGGTCCTGGAGACCATGGAGAGGGTGCTGATCGGCTACTCGGGCGGCGTCGACTCCACGTTCCTGATGGCTTCCGCGCACGAGGCGCTGGGCGACCGTGCCTGGGCCGTAACCGCAGTGTCACCGTCTCTTGCCCGCCGCGAGTTGGACGAGGCGCGTTCGATCGCCCGTCGCTTCGGGTGGAACCACGAGACCGTCCGGACCCGCGAGGTGTCGCAGGAGGAGTACGCGCGCAACGACTCGGACCGCTGCTATCACTGCAAAGTCGAGTTGTTCGAGGTCCTCGCACCTAAGGCACGCACGCTGCACGCTGAGATCGCGGTGGGGACCAACACCGACGACCTTGGCGACTACCGGCCGGGGCTGCGAGCTGCCCGCGAACGCGGTGTACGAGCACCGCTGGTCGAGGCGGAGCTGTCCAAAGCGGACGTGCGCGAGTTGTCCGGCTCGCTGGGTCTTCCCACCGCCGACAAGCCTTCCTCCCCCTGTCTCGCTTCCCGTTTCGCCTACGGCGTCCGCGTTACCGCCGAAGGTCTGCGACGCGTCGAGCGAGCCGAGGAGATCGTCCGCTCGCACGGGTTCGACGTCTTGCGCGTGCGCGATCACGGCGACCTTGCTCGGATCGAGGTGCCGGTGGAAGACGTTCCTCGCGCTGCCGCGCTGCAGGACGAGATCTTCCCCGCTCTCCGGGCGCTGGGGTTCCGCTATGTGACCCTTGACCTCGCCGGCTTTCGCTCCGGCTCGCTGAATGCGGTGCTTCAGCCGCCGCACATCGGTTCTCCACCCGAGTAAACGCTCGATGCAACGCGGGCTGGTCGTAGATGCGCTGGTCGCGACCATCCTGTTGTTCGCGCTGTATCGGGGCTGGCGGCACGGCTCGCTGCGCGAGATGGCGGGGCTGCTCGGTCTTGCTGCGGGCATCCTCGTGGCGCCGCTGTTGGTTGGCCCGCTGGCAGCGCTGCTCGAGCGCGTGTCGGCGCTTCAGCTCAACGTCGCGCGGCTGATCGCCCTCCTCGCGACGATCGCGGTGGTCGAACTGGTCGTGGTCGTGATCGCGATCCGCAAGACGAGAGGAATCCAGATCTCCGGCCCGCGCTGGCTCGACGGGAGCGGCGGCGTCGTGATCGCGACCTTCCGGGCAATCACGATCGCGTCGTTGTTCCTCTACGGGATGCTCGCGGTCTCCGCGGGGAACCGCGACCTGCCGGGATTCACCGAGGCCGTCATCACCTCCGCGAGCGGGGGCGTTCTCGCGGAGCCTTCGTCTCCCTTCACCAGCTTCTACGACGGCCTCATCGCGCGCTCCGACGATCTTCGGGCTCTCACGTTGTGGGTTCGGCAGCAGACCAGATTCCGCGAGAGCGTTCCGACGGACAGCGTCCGGTTCACGGCCGCTACGGAAGGATTAGCCGTGGACCATGCCGCAGAACGACGGTTGCTGGAGCTGATGAACGACGAACGCGTTGCTCAGGGCCTCGAGCCGCTTCGGTGGTGTGAAGCGTGCGCCGATGTCGCGCGCGGTCACTCCCGGGATATGTACGAGGAGGGCTATTTCTCACACGTCGACGCTGCCGGCCGCGACCCCTTCGAGCGCATGCGGAAGGCGAACATCCGCTACGCCGCCGCAGGAGAGAACCTCGCGATCGCGCCATCCGTTGTGGAGGCGCACGAAGGTCTGCTCGCGTCGCCGGACCACCGCGCCAACATCTTGCGCTCGGAGTTCGACGAGGTGGGGATCGGGATCTACGACGGCCCGTATGGCCTCATGTGCACGGAGGTGTTCCGCACTTCACCTTGACCTGCGGGCGGACTCACTGTGAGAGGGGTGCGCCCGACATCGTGCAGGATCGGCCGCGGCAACGCTTCCCGCGTTCCACCGCCCGCTCGAACAGATCCAGGAGGGGAGCGGGTGGATCGTTCAGCCCATCCGCGTCAGCTAGCAGGTTCACGAGTTGGGCAGGGTCCCGTAGCAGGTCGTAGTACTCGCGGAACACCTCGACGCCCGACTCCGAGTAGTACTCGATGTACTGCTCGGTATGCGTGAGAACGGCGGCCCAGCTCGGAAGCCGGCCCGGCCTCCCGAAGTCGCTCTCGTACTCGAGGAAAAGCATGCGTCTCTGCTCGTCCGCCAGCAGAGAGAGCCCATCCAGCGGCTTCTTCCGCGAGACTCCCGCGGCCTCGAGAACCGTCGGCGTGATGTCTACGTTGGCGGCGAGGCGCGTGTCCGTCGCGCCGGCAGCGAAATGTTGCGGCCACCGCACGAAAAGAGGCACCTCGATAGACGGGAGGTACGGCTGCCTCTTGTTACCAAGGCCATGCTCCCCCCAGAGAAAGCCGTTGTCGGACATGAATATGGCGAGGGTGTTCTCCGCCTCGCCGACGGCGTCCAGCTTCGTCATGACCCGGTCGACCATGTCGTTCACCGACATCAACGTGCGCATCTGCCCCCGGTAGCGCCACTCGGTCCTCTTGAGAGGGACGAGGCGGTGGTTCGCGACCCAAGGCGGTTTGTCGCTGAGGTCCTCCTCGCCCTCTGAAGGATCAGGTATCCGTTCCGGTAGCGGCGCGTCCTTGTACGCGCGCTCCGGGGTGAACGGTGCATGAGGTGCGAGCGGCGCGACGTAGAGGAACCACGGCTCGCGCTCTCGTGACGCGTCTTCGACGAAGTTCGTCGCCCTGTCCGAGATGAAGTGCGTGGCGTAACCAGGGACGACCTTCTCGCGGCCGCCGATGCCGAATCGGGCGTTCTCATATGCGTGTGAGCTGATCGCCCAGCGATCGAAGTGTCGTGGCGCGCGATCGCGCGGCCACTTGTTGAAGTACTTGCCGAACATCGCGGTGCGGTAACCGGCGCGCTGCAGGTACGCGGGAAGAGTGCCGGCGAAGTTCAGATGCTTGACGGCATCGAGGCCGTTCTGACGAACCCCGTGATTGTGCGGGTAGCGCCCCGTCAGGATGGACGCGCGGGAGGGGCAGCAGAGCGGAGTGGTGGCATACGTGTTGGTGAACTCGGTGCCTTGCTCGCCGAACCACCTGCGCACGGCGGGCAGGACGGCCATCGTCCCCTGCGCACGCTGGTCATCCGTCACGAACAAGAGGATGTTCGGGCGCTCCTCGTCTGCGGGCGGCACCGGTGGGCGCGCCTTCGACACGCCCGACGCACCGACAAGGAGCTGGGCGAGCAAGGTGAAGCAGACGACGATCCCCGCGAACGTCTTCGCCACGTTCCACTCCTTGCCTCACTGGAAGGGCCACACCTTAGAGGTGCGTAACCCCTGGTGACCACAGAGACGTCGCAGCGCGCGCGAACGCTGCATCGGGGGGGAACTGGAGGAGGAGCGGGATCGATACCGGGCGGAAAAAGGTTCGGCCCCCGGGTGTTCCGGGGGCCGAGTTCTCCTTAAAGCGTGCAGATCTAGAAGATCATCTGCAGGACGACGATCAGGCCGATCACGGCCAGCACGGTCCATACGAGTCCCATCTGCGTCCCCCCCTTTCAGCGGCGGGTCGAGCTCTTACAGCCATCCTTCCCAGAGGGGACGCGTCGAAACGCTCCGCCACCGCTCGGTGACGCTATGTGGTGATTTGTACCCGGTTGACACTCCCGAGACCCGTGCGATACAAAGGTTGACGACGCAACTAACGACGTAACCATGGTCGGCGCGGCCCACCATGGCGACCTGCGAATACCTCGGCTCACACGAGCCCTCCGGAGCTTAGGAAGAGGAGAATGCGCGCCGGCACCATCCAGCACCCCATCCAGGCACACGGTCTCAAGCGTCGTTTTGGGAAGATCGACGCCGTCTTCGGGATCGATCTACGGATCGCACAGGGAGAGATCTTCGGCTTCCTCGGCCCCAACGGCGCCGGTAAGTCCACCACCGTAAGGATGCTCACCACGCTCCTCCTGCCGAGCGACGGGACGGCTTCTGTAGCCGGGCACGACGTCGTGAAGGAGGCCGACCGCGTCCGCCGGGCGATCGGCGTTGCCCTCCAGGATGCAGCGATCGATCCGTTGATGACCGGACGCGAGCTCATCAACCTGCAGGCAACGCTCCATGGGATCCCGAAGGCCGACGCGAAGAGCAAGGGTGACCAGCTCCTGGAGCGCGTCGGCCTCACCGCCGCGGCCGACCGCCGCGTCGGCACTTACTCGGGCGGGATGCGCCGCCGCCTGGATCTCGCGCTGTCTTTGATCCACGAGCCCAAGGTCCTTTTCCTGGACGAGCCGACGACCGGGCTCGACCCGAACAGCCGGCAGGCGATCTGGGACGAGGTCCGCACCTTGAACCGCGAGGGAACCACCGTCTTCCTGACCACGCAGTACATGGAGGAGGCAGATCAGCTCGCCGGGCGTATCGCGATCATCGACAACGGGTTGATCGTGGCAGAGGGCACTCCCGCGCAGCTGAAGGCGAAGGTGGGCGATCCGACGTTGCAGGTCGCGCTGGATTCGGCCGCCGACGGGCTTGCCGCGGAGACCGTTCTGCTGAGGTTCGGTGAGGCCGTGCCCGCTCCCGAGCGCAGCGTCGCGACGCGGCTGCCCGGTGGGGCCGAGCAGGTCCCCGCGGTGGTGCGGGCGCTGGACGAGGCGGGGATCAAGGTGAGCGGGCTGGAGCTCCACAACCCGACGCTGGATGACGTGTTCCACCAGGTGACGGGGCGTCGTCTGGAGGGCGCCGACACAGCCGCGGCGGTGGCAGAGCAGGCCGAGGTCTCGGCTTGAGCGCAACGGCGGCGCATTATGCGGCTTTCAGCCGACGCTCGATCGTGAACACGGTTCGGCAGCCGATCGCGATCATCCCGTCGCTCACGTTCCCGCTCATCTTCCTCGCGTTGAACTCTGCGGCTCTGGCGGAATCGATCCGGCTGCCGGGCTTCCCTACGGTGGATTCCTTCCTTCAATTCATGATCGCTACCACGATCATCCAAGGAGGGCTGTTCGCGGCGATCGCGGCGGGCGCCGACATGGCAACGGACATCGAGGGCGGCTTCTTCGATCGACTGATCGCGACTCCGGTCTCGAGGATGTCGATCCTCGTTGGCCGCGTGGCGGGCTCTTTCTTGCTCGCGTTCGTTCAGGCGTTCTTGTTCTTCGGGATCGCGACACCCTTCGGACTGGAGGTCGAGGGCGGTTTCGCCGGCATGCTTGGGGTCGCGCTCATCTCTGCCGTCGCCGGCGCCGGCGTCGGTGCGATCTCGGTTGCCATCGGACTGAAGAGCGGCTCGACCGAGGTGGTGCAGGGGAGCTTCCCGCTCATCTTCGTCTCGTTGTTCCTGTCGAGCGCGTTCTTCCCCCGCTCGCTGATGGATGGGTGGTTCAAGAGCGTGGCCGACATCAACCCGTTGTCCCACATGATCGAGGGCGCGCGTTCGCTCGTGATCCGCGGCTGGGACGTAGCGGAGTTCGCGACGGCTCTCACGATAGCGAGCGGCATCTTTGTGCTCGGCATCCTGGTCTCGGCCCGTGCTCTGCGAGTCCGGCTCGCGGACAAGGCGTAGGAGGCAGACATGTCAGCGCTGAACGTCACCTGGGGGATCACGCAACGTAGCTTGATGTTGATCCCGCGGTTCCCGTCGACCTTCGTTCCCTCTCTGGTGATGCCGGTCTTCCTGCTGGTCGCGTTCGCCGGAGCCTTCTCCGGGCTTGTCGCCGTCCCCGGTTTCCCGGCCGAGAAGATGATCGACTGGATCCTTCCGATGTCGACGCTGCAGGGCTGCGCGTTCGCGGGCGTCACGACCGGGATGGCCGTCGCGCGCGACCTCGAGAACGGCTTCTTCGATCGTTTCGTGATGAGTCCCGCCCCGCGCGGTGCGTTGCTCGCCGGCCCACTCGTGGCCTCGGTTCTCCGGGCGCTCTTCCCGTTGGTGCTATTGCCGCTCGTGGGGTTCCTCGCGGGCGCGCACTTCAAGGGAGGGTTTATGACGCTCGTGCCGCTCGCGGTCGCCGGCCTCGGGATGGCGCTGATCGCGGGGCAGTGGGCAGTGGGGCTCGCGCTGCGCACCCGGAGCCAACAGGCCGCTCCGCTCATGCAGATGGCCCTGTTCCTCGGCTTCTTCTTGTCGACCGCGCAGATGCCCCTGCACCTGTTGACAGGTTGGGTCTACGCCGTGGCTCGCTTCAACCCCATCACGAACGTCCTCGAGCTGGCGCGCCAGGGCTTCCTCGGAGACGTGAGGTGGGAGAGCACGTGGCCCGGCCTGGTGTCGCTGGCCGGAATGGCAGTGGTGCTGGGGCTCTTCGCCCACCGCGGCCTGCGCAAGATAGTCCCCTAACGCGCGCCCACAGCCCCCAACAACGAGGGGGGCGGGTAGGGTCCGTCTGTGGTGGCTGCTCTGCGTGTTGTTGCCGTTGCGGCCGTCTTGTGTCTCGGCTCGGTGCCCGCTCTTGCTCAGGAAGCCGATGGCGAGCAGCTTTACGTCGAGTCCTGCGCGTCGTGCCACGCGGTCGACGGCTCCGGCTCGGAGTACGGCCCCGATATCCGAGGCTCCGGCGAAGCCGCGGTGGACTTCCAGCTGCGTACGGGACGGATGCCGCTCGCCGACGTGAACGAGCAGACGAGGCGCAAACCGCCGGCGTTCTCACCCGAGGAGATCGGTGCTCTCGTGGAGTACGTGGGAAGCCTCGGGTCCGGCCCCGATATCCCGTTCGTCGACCCCGCGGCAGGAGACGTAGCCGCAGGCCAGCAGCTATTCGTGGACAACTGCGCGGCCTGCCACGGCGCGACGGCCAACGGTGGCGCGGCGGGCGTGGGCGCGCTCGCGCCGGGTCTGTACCAGGCCGCCGCTCTCGACGTGGCGGAGGCCGTCATCACGGGACCCGGCGAGATGCCCGTCTTCGACTTCGACCAGCACGAGCTGAACGCGATCGCCCGCTACATCGCTTACCTGCAGGAGCGAGATGCTCCGGGAGGCGCAGACATCGGCGGTATCGGTCCGGTTCCCGAAGGGTTCGTGGGGTGGGCCCTCGGGATGCTGTCTCTAGGACTCCTCTGCTACCTCATCGGGAGCAAGGCGCGGGCTTCGCGCCAGGACGCCCAATGAAGGCCGAGCGGCTCGTGGCGATCGCCTTCGGCCTCAGCGTCCTGTCGTCGCTCGGGCTCGTAGCCGTCTACGTCGCCGGGGGCGACGCGCAGGTGGAGGGTGTGTTGCTCGGCCTCGCGCTCGGGGGACTCGGCGCCGGGATCGTGGTGTGGGCGACGAGGCTCCTCCACGAGGACGTCGTGACGGAGGAACGCGGCCCCTTGGGGTCTCCGGCGGCCCGGGAAGACGCCGCCGAGGTCCTGGACGACCCCGATCTCACACGGCGCTCCATGCTCGTCCGGATGCTCATCGGGGCTTCGGGAACGCTGGCGGCCGCGCTCGCCATCCCCGCGCTGTCGCTAGGACCTCGTCCCGGCCAGAGCCTGTTCAGAACCCAGTGGGTGGCCGGGAAGCGACTGGTCGACGTTGACGGCAACCCGGTGCGCGCAGAGGAGGTCCTTCCGGGCACGGTGCAAACCGTTTTTCCGGAAGGAGGGGTCGGGGCCGCCGACGCGCAGACCGTTCTCCTCAAGGTGGACCCCGCGGCTCTTCGTTTACCCGAGGGGCGCCAGGAGTGGGCGCCAGAGGGCGTTCTCGGCTACTCCAAGATCTGCACCCACGCCGGCTGCCCCGTCGGTCTCTACCGGGCCGAGAGCCACGAGCTCCTGTGCCCGTGTCACCAGTCGACCTTCGACGTCCTCATCGGCGCGGTGCCGAACTTCGGGCCCGCAGACCGGCCGCTGCCTCAGCTCCCGATCGACATCGACGAGGAGGGTTATCTGATCGCGACCGGCGATTTCTCGGAGCCCGTCGGACCGGGGTTCTGGAACCTGCAACAGGACGAGGGCGAGGACCGGGCCTCGTGAAGGTATTGCGGTGGCTCGACGAGCGGCTTGGCGTGGCGGCGCTCGCCCGCAAGGGCCTGCGCAAGGTGTTCCCCGACCACTGGTCGTTCCTGCTGGGAGAGATCGCGCTCTTCTGCTTCGTCATCCTGGTAGCGACGGGGACCTTCCTCACGCTGTTCTACCGCCCGGATTCGGTTCCCGTGACCTACGAAGGCCCATATGCACCGCTGCAGGGACAGGAAGTCTCTGCGGCCTACGAATCCGTGATGCGCATCAGCTTCGAGGTGCGGGCGGGCCTCGTGATGCGTCAGATCCATCACTGGGCGGCGCTCGTGTTCGTCGCGGCGGTGATCGTTCACGCCATGCGGATCTTCTTCACCGGCGCCTTCCGCAAGCCGCGCGAGCTGAACTGGATCGTCGGCGTTGTCCTGCTGATCCTGGCTCTGGCGATGGGCTTCACCGGTTATTCACTGCCGGACGACCTTCTCTCGGGAACGGGTCTTCGCATCGCGTACAGCGTTCTCATCTCCGTCCCGTTCGTCGGGCCGTACCTCGCGTTCCTCGCGTTCGGCGGCGAGTTCCCTGCGGAGGGAGTCATCTCGAGGCTCTTCGTGCTCCACGTCATGCTGTTGCCGGGGATCATCATCGCGATGATCGGCGTGCACCTCGCGATCCTGGCGCGCCAGAAGCATGCGCAGTTCGCCGGCGGCAAGGCGACGGAGAAGAACGTCGTGGGAAAGCCCTTTTGGCCGGGCCAGGCATTCAAGTCGGTGGGTCTCTTGCTGCTGACCGGCGCGGTGCTCGCGTTCATGGGCGGCCTGATCCAGATCAACCCGGTGTGGGATTACGGACCTTTCGATCCAACCGTGGTCAGTGCCCCCGCTCAACCCGACTGGTACATCGGATGGCTGGAGGGGGCACTGCGTCTGTTCCCGCCGTTCGACCTGACCCTGTTCGGCATATTGATCCCGTCGCCGTTCATACCGGGTGTCGTCGTGCCCGGCATCGCGTTCGGCCTCATGACGCTGTGGCCGTTCATCGAGGCGCGCATCACCGGCGACCACGACGAGCACCACCTGTTGAACCGCCCCCGCGACGTGCCCTTCAGAACCGGCATCGGCACCGCCGCGTTGCTGTTCTTCTTGATACTCACGATCGCTGCCGGTAATGACGTGATGGCGATCATGTTCAACGTCCAGGTGGAAGCCGTGACGAACGTGCTGCGCATAGCGGTGTTCCTCGTGCCGGCGCTGGGTGGCCTGATCGCGCACCGCATGAGCCTTCAGTTGCAGACCTCGGCCCATCTGGCGCTCGGCGAAAAGGTACGTGTGAGGCGGAACCCCGAAGGCGGCTTCGACTGAGAAACCTCAGTCGGTTTCGCTGAGCCAGCCCCATCCACTGGCGAACGCGACACCCGCTCCCGGTATCCAGAGCCAACCGCCGTAGATCAGGCCGAGCCCGATCAGTACCAGCCCCACGGACGCGACGACGGGCCACGCACTAGCGGTCGGGAAGACGTCCTCGTCCAACATCAGTGGCCGGTCGTGCGGGCTGTCGGCAAAGCCAAACAGAGCCCGAACGTTCTTTCCGCCGCGACGGGTTGCGCGTACGCTCACCGCGACGATCCCGAAGAAGAACAGCGAGCTCACGACAACACCCGCGAGCAGCAGCGACCCCGCCTCTTCGTAGCTGATGAACCAGTAGATCGTTCCGATCAGGATCGTGAAGAGGGCGGACCGCAGGAAGAACCGGAGCTCCTCAGCCATCGTTGGTCCCGTGCCGTGCGTCGAACACGGGCCGCTCCGAGGTGATCGGAGGAAGCCGCTTGAAGTTGTGGTGCGGAGGGGGAGAGCTAGTCGCCCACTCCAGCGTGTTCCCCTGCCAGGGATCGTCTCCTGCGGGATCGCCGCTCTTCATCGAGACCAGGAAGTTCGCGATGAACACCAGGATCGACAGCGCCAGGATCGCGGACCCGATCGTCGACAGCAGGTTCATCGTGTCGAACCCACTGGCCGCGGCGTAGTCGGGGATCCGCCGTTGCATACCGTCCAGGCCGAGCTGATGCATCGGGAAGAACGTGATGTTGAACCCGATCAACATCAACCAGAAGTGGAGCTTCCCGAGCCTCTCGCCCATCAGGCGCCCGCTCATCTTCGGGATCCAGTAATAGAGGGCGGCGAACATCGCGAAGACGGTGCCTCCGAACAGCACGTAGTGCATGTGCGCGACGACGTAGTACGTGTCGTGGACGGCGTAGTCGATCGGTGGCGATGCGACGAAGATCCCGGTGATCCCCCCGATCAAGAACATGAACAGGAATCCCATGGTGAACAGCATCGGCGTCGGGAACCTCAGCTGTCCTCTCCACATCGTCGCGATCCAGCTGAAGAACTTCACGCCGGTCGGGACCGCGATGAGCATCGTCATCGCGCTGAAGAAGGGGTTGTCCACGGAGCCGGTGGTGAACATGTGGTGCGCCCACACAGTGAAGCTGTAAGCACCGATCAGCAGCGTGGCGAACACGAAGCCGCGGTAGCCGAACAGCGGCTTCCGGCTGAAGACCGGGATGATCTCCGTCACGACCCCGAAGAAGGGCAAGATCACGACGTAGACCTCTGGGTGCCCGAAGAACCAGAACAGGTGCTGCCACAGGATCGGGTTGCCGCCTTGCGCCGGATCGAAGAACCCGCCGCCGAAGTTGCGGTCGATGAAGAGAGCCGCGAGCGCCGCGGTCAGCACCGGGAAACTGAACATGATCAGCGCGAGCGTCACGATCATGTTCCAGATGAAGATGGGGAGCCTGAACATCGTCATGCCCGGCGCGCGCATCCCGAAGATCGTGGCCATGAGGTTGACGGCGCCCAGGATGCTCGAGGTCCCGACGAGTATCAGGCCGATTATCCAGAGGTCCACGCCGGCGCCGGGAGTGTAGGTCGAGTCGGACAGCGGCGCGTAGCCGGTCCACCCGAAGGACGCAGCGCCACTCGCGGTGAGGAAGCCGGAGAAGACGACGAGGCCCCCCAACGCGTACAGCCAGTACGTCAGCGCGTTCAACCGGGGGAATGCGACGTCGGGCGCCCCGACCTGGAGAGGGACGAAGTAGTTCGCGAACCCCGCCACGAGCGGCGTCGCGAAGAGAAGCATCATTCCCGTGCCGTGGATGGTGAACGCCTGGTTGTAGGTCGACTCGTCCATGATCTGCAGCCCGGGTTGTGCCAGCTCCGCGCGCATCAGAAGCGCGAGGACCCCCGATGCGATGAAGAAGACGACCGCGGTCACCAGGTAGAGGATCCCGATCCGCTTGTGGTCGACGGTCGTCAGCCAACCGACGATGCCGGTTGGAGGGTCCGTCGGCCGCGCCAGCGCGGGGTCGAGCGTAGCCATCAGATGTCAGAGCTCGCGTCGCTCAGCCACGATTCGAACTCCTCCGGTGTCACGACCTCGATCGTAAAAGGCATCCGGTGATGCAGCAGCCCGCAGAACTCGGCGCACGCTCCGTCGTAGGTGCCCTCTTCCAGTGCGAGGTCCATCCGGGTCACCCGGCCCGGGATCGCGTCTCTCTTCATCAGGAACTTCGGTATGTAGAAAGCGTGCACCACGTCGGCCGAAGTAAGACGCAGGGCCACGTTGCCGGTCGGCATGACCACCTCCGCCGGCTCCTGCGGCGTCCCGACCACCTCCACGTTCGTTCCCTCGTACGTGAACCGCCACCCCCACTGGTAGCCGACTACCTCGACCACCGCAACGGGTTCCGGAACCTGCTCGTTGATGTCGGCCAGTGTGAATGCCGACAATGCGAACAGCACGACCACTATCGCCTGCGGGATCGCGAACCAGGTGATCTCGAGCTTGAGGTTGTGCTGGAGTTGCTTGGGCAGCTCTTCGGCCCCCGGCTTCGCGCGGTAGCGCACGATGCTCCAGCCGATCAATCCCGCCGTGACGACGAAGACTGCCGCTGCTATCCAGAAGAAGATGTCGTAGAGCTCGTTGATCTCGCGGCCTTGCGGGGTGGCGGCCGTGGGCGCGCACGACGTGAGCAGGGCGAGGGCGACACCTCCGCTTAGTAGTGTCGTCCGCCGCGATGCCATTGCGCTGCAGCGTACTTAACCCACAGAGGTCCTACATGAAGAAATCACGTGCCTGAGCTTCCGCAGCTGGTCGACGAGCAAGCTCTCACGGACTATCTGAACGAGCACTTCCACAGCAGGGCCGACCTCGTCGTTCAGAGACATCAAGCGGGCCACTCCAACGAGACCTTCATCATCCTGAGGGGTGGCCTTCAGGAGATGGTGCTGAGACGTCCTCCACTGGGTGCTTTCTTGCCGTCGGCGCACGACGTGGCGCGTGAGTTCCGGGTGATGCAGGCTCTCTACGGGACGCCGGTGCGGGTGCCGCAGCCGCTGTGTCTATGTGAGGACCAAAGCGTCATCGGCGCGACCTTCTATCTCATGGAGCGCGTCCAGGGGATCGTCATCCGCGATCGCCTTCCGGCGGGATTCGACGAAGAACATCGGCGTCGCGTCGGCGAGGAGTTGGTGGACGCGTTGGTCGAGCTTCACGCGGTAGATCCCGCTAGTTGCGGCCTCGACTCCTTCGGGAAGCCGACCGGCTACCTCGAGCGCCAGCTGCGCCGCTGGACGGGCCAACTCGAGCTGACCCTTCCGTTCACGAGACCTTTGCCCGAACTCGAGAAGGTGGGGGAGTGGTTGCGGCAGAATCTGCCGGAGTCGCCGCCGACGACCGTCGTTCACGGCGATTACAAGCTCGACAACGTCATGTTCGCCCCGACTCCGCCGGCGCGATTGCTGGCGATCCTCGACTGGGAGATGTCCACCCTCGGTGACCCGCTGGCGGATCTGGGGTGGATGACCTCGTTCTGGATCGATCCATCGGATCCGACCGACGACCTGTTCGCCCGCACCGCCGCCGTCACGCGGCTCCCGGGCTTCATGAGGCGCGGCGACCTGGTGACGCGGTATCGCGACGCCACGGGCCGCGCGACCGACAACTTGAGCTGGTATCAGGTACTGGCGATCTGGAAGCTTGCGATCCTGTTGGAGGGCTCGTATGCGCGCCACCTAGGCGGTATGACCGACGACCCCTTTTTCGCCCAGATGGAGGAGGGTGTTCCGTTGCTCGCCCGCCGGGCTCTCGAGGTCGCGGCGGCATGAACGCGTACCGGGCACTGATCGTCGACTTCGGAGGTGTCCTGACGACGCCTCTGCAGGACGCGATGGCGCGTTTCTCCGAGGAGCACGGGATCGAGTTGCAGGACCTGGTCCGCGTCGCGCTTGCCGCATATACAGAGGAGGGCGACGATCTGGTGGTTCGTTTCGAGCGCGGCGAGATGGGAGACGCGGAGTTCGCGTTGGCGTTCGCGCAGCGTCTGGCGCAGGCGACCGGCAAAGAAGTGGACCCGGAGCGCCTGGTGAGCCGCCTCTTCCGTGGACTCCAGATCGAAGAGGCGATGGTCGACGCGGTGCGGAGAGCCAGAGCCGCGGGGGTCAAGACCGCCCTGCTCTCGAACTCCTGGGGGCTCGAGTTGTACCCGAGGGCGGTCCTCGAGGAGGTCTGCGACGTGGTCGTCATCTCCGGCGAGGTAGGGCTGCGCAAGCCCGACCCGGCCATCTTCGAGCTCACAACCGGGAAGCTGGACCTCCGCCCGCAGGAGTGCGTGTTCGTCGACGACCACCCGGGTCATCTCCGCGCAGCCCAAACGGTTGGGATGACCACCGTGCTGCACCGAAACCCGGCCGAGACCATCGCCCAGCTGGAGGAGCTGTTTCAGCTGGAGCTGATGAGCTCAGGCAGGAGCGGCGAGCCCGGCCCCTAATCCTCCTCCGTAGGACTTCAAGGAAGGCTGACATGCGCAAGACGATGACGGTTGTGTTGAGCGTGGTGCTTTTGATCGCCGCCGTCGCGCTCCCTCACGCAGGGGCGGGACCGGCGAAGAAGAACACCCGCAAGGCCTCGGGCGCCTACGAGCTGCCCGCGATCGGTGTCCCAGGAGCCGGCCTCTGTGCACGGGGCACCATCGGCTGCATCCCCTTTCCGTTGGCGCAGGGTGAGAAGTACGTCAGCCTGACGATCAACGACTCCACTGGTGCCCTCGTGTTCGCCTCGATCACCCAGGACATCGACGGCGACAACATGCCGGACGAGTCCGTGGACATCTGCGGAAAGACCGATAAGCCGATCAAGGTGAAGCCGGGTGTCGAGGTACTCGTCTTCATCTGGGAGGGTCCGGGCATGGCGGAATCCGGTGTATGCCCGGGGGCATCTTCCTCCGGCACGATCGACGCGGTGTTCTCGAACCTCCGCTAGCGCCGAGGTTCTGAGGGCTCGAATGGTCGTATAGCGACCACACGCGCGCTCAAAACCGGCGCTAGGGGTTGGAGAGCGTCGTCTTGCGTAGCTCGATCTCTTCCCTGGAGAAGCCACAGCTGTTGCACTCGAGGGCCTGACCCGTCATCCCGTAGTCGCGGACGACCTCCATCGTCTCGCCGCACTCCGGGCACACGTCTTCTACGGATTTGTCGGCGAGCATGTGTCGACTCCTTGTGTCGCGGCCTCTGGGACAGCGGTACCCAGTTGCAGCGGGGTTATCCGCGTCGGCGGGAAGTCCTGCCTGTTTACCGGTAGTTCGTGTACTGCAGAGGGATGCCGAAGTCGTTCGACTTCAGCGCCTCGATGATCTCCTGGAGAGTGTCGCGCGACTTCGAGGTGATTCGCACCTGGTCGCCTTGAACCGACGCCTGCGCCTTTGTCTTCATGTCCTTGACGAACTTCACGATCTCCTTCGCCTTCTCGGTTGAGATGCCTTGGTTGATCGTGAGCGTCTGCCGCGATGTTCCGCCCGCGGCCGGCTCGATCTTTCCGGGATCCAGCGCCTTGATCGCGATCTTCCGCTTCACGAGCTTCTCTTCCAGCACTTTCACGCAGTCCTTCACCTTCTGCTCGGTGTTCGACCGCACGACGATCGTGGGTTTATCTCCCTGCTCCGTCAGCTCGACAGCGGATCCCGTGTTCTTGAAGTCGAAACGTTGTGAGATCTCACGTGACGCTTGGTCCACCGCGTTGCGGACCTCTTGCAGATCGACCTCGGATACGACGTCGAAGCTCGAGTCTTTCGCCATGGGCGAGAGGTTATCGGATGAAGCTTTGCAGCAACGGCATGAGCTCCGTTACGCGTTCCTTGTTCAGATAGGCATCCGCCCACTCCGGTTGCTTCTCCAGCATCGCGGAGAACGCGACGATCTTGGATTCAGGCGAGATGCTCCTGAGCAGCTCCGCCGTGCCGGCGCCGTCGAGGCGCGGCATCATGTAGTCGAGGATCACGATCGAAGGCTGCTCGCGGAGTGCTATCGATACCGCTTCGACCCCGTTCGCCGCTTCACCTACGACCGTCATGTCGTTGGTCTCGCACATCAGACGCAAGACGTGGCGTATCTCCTCGTCGTCGTCCACGATCAGAACGCGCCTGGCGCGATCGCTTGTTTCCGTCATAGGAAGACCATCTCATGCACCAAGCTCTATGACCAGAGCGGGTTTGGCCGCCGAGCGGGCTACAGGTCCGACGGATATAAAGCGGCCGCTTCCTCCGCGGTGATGACGGGTGGGTCTACCTGTACGCCGAGCCCTAGGCCGATGCTGTCGTCGAAGGCGTCCTGCCACACGCCCTCTTGCTCCGCAAGGAAGAAGACGCCGTTGACGTAGTCCGTCCAGGCCGCGGCCCCTCGCTCGATGACGGCGCCGATGCCCTCCGTCGTCAGCTGGTCTCCCACAACCTGGAAGCGCTGGGGAGACGACAGCCTCAACCCGGCGAGCAGGAAGTCCGAGCCTGTGGCCGCCACGACACGGCGCTTCTTCAACATCGACAGGCACGTCAAGGGGTCGGCAGCAGTGATATCGAGGTCCTCGTTCAGTTCGTCGAGGCTCACCTGCGTCTCCTCGTCTGCGAAGGAGCACACCTTTCCCGATAGCTCCTCCACCGTCTGCGCTCCGTCGAACGGCGTCAGAAGTCGCTGGTGGGAGACGTAGTAGGGGTCCGTGAACTGGTGTTTGCGGACGCTCGCCTCCGTGATCGGGACCGCGGGGAAAGCCACGTCCGCCCGTTCCTCTTCCGGCAGCTCCAACAACTGCGTGGACGATCCCGTGATGAAGCGGGCCTCGACCCCCAAGGTGTCGGCGAGGTAGCGACCGAGCTCGGCCGTGAAGCCTTGCGCCTCGTCGTTCTGGTCGACATAGCCCAACGGGTAGGCGTCGTCTGCGACCGCGATCACGAGGTGGCCGCGGGCTTGGATCTCGCCCATCACGGTCTCCTCGTCATAGGGGCGTGAGAGGTCCAGCACCGGTTCGGGCGGCACACACGCGGTAAGCAGGATGACGAGGACGCACAGCGATGAAACGCGGGGTGGCATGACGACGCCTTACCTGGTGTCGGTGTCGAGCGCCACCTGGTCTTCCAGACCCGTCACCCTTTCGACCTCGATGCCGGTCGTCTGGCGCTGCTTGATCTCGAGCCGCTTGGACAGCCTCGACAGGCCGTAGTTCAAGATGGCGAACATCGTGCCCACGACGAGGAACACCTGAAGCAGTGGGACCTCGACTCCGCAGGTGAAGGGAAGGCAGCTTCCCAGGATCCGCCCGTGGCGCATGACCTCCTGGATCGAAAGGATGCTTATCAGCGTCGTGTCTTTGTTGAGCGTGATCAGCTGCGAGACCGTCGCCGGGACCATCCGACGGAGTCCTTGGGGAAGGATGATCAGGCGCATCGATTTCCAGTAGGGGAGCCCCAACGCAGAGGCCGCCTCACCTTGCCCTCTCTCGAGCGACTGGATGCCCGCGCGCATGATCTCGGCGATCACGGCGGAGTTGTAGAGCGTGAGCCCGATGATCGCAGCGAGGATGCGCCCGTTCTGGAACGCCTCGGGAAGCCACGTGGGAGCGACGTCTTGGTATGCCTGCTTCCACGAGGCCGGCAGGCTGAGCGCGAGGTAGAGAAGGATGAAGATCAAAGGCAGGTTGCGCCAGACGTCGATCCAGATCCCCGCCGGCCCCTTGATCACTGGGTTCTTGGCGATCCGCGCCAGCGCGAGCAGCAGCCCTATGGTCAATGACAGCGCCATCGCGATCAGCGCCAGCTCGATGTTGACGATGAGGCCGTCCAGCAGGAACCGGAAGCTGTTGCCGCTGAACAGCCACTCCCAGCGGTCGGGCGCGAACAGGTAGTCCATCACCGGCGGATCGCCAGACGCTTCTCGAGGTAGCGAACTATGAAGGTCGCGGTCACCGTCAGGATCAGGTAACCCAGAGCGGCCCAGAAGAAGGACGCGTGGGCGTTAGCGGTCAGCGCTGCGGTGATGCGCCCGGTCTTCAGCAGGTCGGGGATGGCGAGTGCGGACGCGCCCAGGATCGCGGAGTTCTTGATCATGGCGATGATCAGGTTCCCCAACGGCGGGATCACCGTCCGGAACGACTGCGGGAGGACGACCTTCTGCAAGGTCTGGCGGTAGGTGAGACCTAAGGACAACGACGCATCGATCTGCCCCTTGCCGACGGCGAATACCCCCGACCGAAGCGTCTCGGCGATGTAGGCCGAGGTGTAGAGACCCAGCGCGAGGGTTCCCGCGACCCAGGGACCGATGTTGAAGACCTGCGGGAACCCGAAGAAGAAGATGAAGATAAGAACCAGCAGCGGGATGTTCCGGAAGAACTCCACGTACACGGTCCCGATGCGCTGCAGCGCTTTGGCGGGCGCTACCCGGAATGCAGCGATGATCGTGCCCATACCCATCGCGATCACGAACGAGATCGCGACGAGCCGGCACGTGATGAAGAAGCCCGAGCGGAATTCTGGGAGGTGCCTTTGGAACACCTCCCAGAATTCACCCATCGTTCAGCTTCCTTTATGCAGTCGTTGCGGCTTGGGAACTGGCTAGCAGGTCTCCGAGCACGGGTAGATCTCCAGTGCGTCCTCCAGCGTTAGCGTGGAGGGATCTTCGGCCTCTTGACCCGTGTACTTCCCGATCCACTTGTCGTAGAGCTCCTGCCACGTGCCGTCCTCGAACGTCCCCTCGATCACACCCGAAACGAACTCGGCGAACTCGGTGTCCTTGTCCTGAACGCCGGCGCCGTACGGGTCCGTTGTCAGCTCCTCGCCCACGATGTGGAGGCTGGGGTCCTGCTGCAGGAAACCGGCCAGGATCACGTCGTCGGTCACCATCGCGTCGACCTGGCCCTTCTGCAGGAGCGCGAAGCACTCGGAGTACGAGTCGACGATCTTCGGGTCTGCGTCCGGCATCTGCTCGGGCAGGACCACCGTCTGGTACGTCGAGTCCAGCGCCGTGCACACCTTCTTGCCCGCGGTGTCCTCGGCGCCCTCGATACCCGAGTCCTTCGCCGTCAGGATCCGGCCGTGGGCAATGTAGTAGGGACGCGAGAAGTCGATCTCTGCATCGCGGTCCGTGGTGATCGTCATCGTCGACAACACCAGGTCGACGGTGCCTTCCTGCAGGAACGGGATGCGGTTGTCCGAGATGGCTTCTTCGATCTTCAGCTCCACGCCGAGGTGGTCCGCGATGATCTGCGCCATGTCGGGGTCGAAACCTTCGACGTCACCCGTCTGCGGGTTCTTGAAGCCGAACAGCGGGACGTCGAACTTCGTTCCGACGATGATCTCGCCCTTCTCCTGGATCTTGCCCATCGTGGTGTCTGCCGGGAACTCCTCTACCTCGTGCTCGGGCTGACTTGCAGTGTCACCCGTGTCACCGCCGGTGCCCGTGCCGCCATCGTCGCCACACGCGACGCCGACGAGCGCCAGCAACGAGAGGACCGCGATCAACAACTTCCACCTCTCCATACTGCGCACTCAACCTCCCCCTTTCTGAGCCACGACTCCGTGACTCAACATGGTTCTCTATCTCCCTTTAGTGGTGCAGGATCTTGTCGACGAAGTCCTTCGCTCGCTGGCTCTGGGCGTTGGTGAAGAACTCGTCGGGCGGGCCTTCCTCGACGATCTTTCCTTCGTCGATGAAGATGATGCGGTCGCACACCTCACGCGCGAACCCCATCTCGTGCGTGACGACGACCATCGTCATGCCGGAGTTCGCCAGGTCCCTCATGACGTCCAAGACCTCCCGGATCATCTCAGGGTCCAGCGCCGAGGTCGGCTCGTCGAAGAGCATCAGCTTCGGCTCCATCGCCAAGGCGCGCGCGATGGCTACGCGTTGCTGTTGTCCTCCGGACAGATCCGCCGGATACGCGTCCGCTTTCTCGGGGATACCGACCCGCTCGAGCAGGGCTACTCCACGCTCCTTCGCCTCCTCGCCCGAGACCCCCTTCACCTCCGTCGGACCCAGGGTGATGTTCTGGAGCACCGTCTTGTGAGGGAACAGGTTGAACGACTGGAAGACCATCCCCATGTCAGCGCGCAGCTCGTATATCGACTTGCCCGCTTTGGCGACCGACCGGCCGTCGAATCGGACGTCGCCCGAATCCACCGTCTCCAGCCCGTTGATGCAGCGCAGCATCGTCGACTTGCCCGACCCAGACGGCCCGGCGATCACGATCGCTTCGCCCTGGCGGATGTCCAGGTTGATGTCGTCCAGCACCACGTTCGAGCCGAAGGATTTCTTGACGTGGTCGAACTCGACCAGGTTCCCGCTGTTTGAGTTGCCCCCCATAGGGGCCGGAGTGTACTTGAAGACGACTACTCAAGTAGTAGGCGGCTACAGATATCCCAGCGACTGGAGACGCTGCCGGATGGCCTCGATCTCCTCCGGCGACAGAGGGTCTACGTCGACGGAGGCGGGCTCGTCCTGGCGGGGCGCGATCGGGCCCTTGCCGGTCCCGCCATGGTGGGAGACGAGGTCTCGCAGCACGTAGACCGCGAACTCCGTGACGGAGTGGAAGCCCGAGCCGCTGATCACCTGCTTCAGCTGCTCGTACAGCGGCCTCGGGATCTTGAGGGTGACCTGCGTCTCGGTCCCTTCCCGCTTGCTCATGTGATCCCTGCGAGGACGATGATCGAGACCGGGATCAGGAAGAGGGCTCCGGTGAATGCCGCCAAACGCGCTCTACTGCCCACGACCTGTCGTTGGAACCGCCATACCTGAGACTTCACCGACGGGTAGGCGAACTGGAGCAGGATCAAGCTGACGATCGTCGTCCCGAGGATGCTCGCGAGGACGATCCGGATGGACGGGGGCGAGTTCAACAAGAACGCGGCCAGAAGGGTGTCCCCGAGCGTCGTGATGTTCGCCCCGATGATGTACGGAAGGATGTTCTCCCTCTTGACGTACCCCTTGGCGACGAGCGGGACCAGCACCGCCAGTGCCACCGAAACGGACATCGCCACGAGCGCGACGAGGCTGCCCAGACCGAACATCGGCCACTTGCTCTTCAGCCAGGACATTCGGGAGCTTTCGATGGTCTCGTCGCTCAACTCAGGCACCACGGTGTCGATCAGCTTGAATGCCACGAGGAGAATGGCGAGTCCACCCACGAACAGGAGCGCGGCGGGGAGGTTCTCGATCTTGGCCAGAAGATCGGCGTAGATGAAGTCGATCAGGTCCGTGAACTGCGCCGGGAACTGGACATCGATGCTGCGGAAGGGACGCCAACGGAGCAGGGTGTAACCGAGGAGGCCGCCGGGCACGTAGATGAGCGCGGTCGCCGAGAGGGCGATTACGGCGGTCGAAACGGGCGCCATGCGCTTTCCTTCACCGCCTCGCAATGCGTAGATCACGGCCACCAAGAGAACGACGAAGGCAGCTCCGAGGCGCGAGCCGGTGAGCATCGTGAACCCCTCGGCATCGGATATGGAGCCAGCGGCGACTAGCGTGAGGGCCGACGCAGCTACGGGCGAACCTGAGAGGACGAAAAGCGCGCCGACCCAGCCCAAGCCGAACGTGGACGCGGCGTTGTTCACGAGGAAACCGTCGTTGTTCAGGACGCTCAGGCTCGCCGCACCCATCTTCATCACCTGCAGGGCCCCTACGAAAAGGAACAGGGCGGAGAGGAACCGCAGGGACCACCAGGCGGTGCCTGTGACCCGTGCCGCGTAGGTGGCCGCGCGCGAGGCTGGGGCGGCCGGGGCCAACCGTGTCTCATCCATGTCACCCTTATAGCACTCCTATAGGAGTGTTCAGGTGAGGAATAGCGCTCCTCGACCCGACGTTTCGCCTCCGGGACCGGGGCCGGACGTGTTTAAGCGGCGCAAGCAACGAACGGGGGCGCTCGTTCGACCTAATGGACAAAAGCGCGGGAAAGGGTGCCTTGTGGTGGAGGAGTGTTCTAGCGTAGGTCGCTGTATGCGGGTGGCGGAGCAGCGGTGGTTGAAGGTGGTCGTGGTGATAGCGGTGTTCGCCGCGGTCTTGGTGCCCGCGCTCGCCGCCCCCGCGCGGACGATCTCGATCCCTCGAACGATGGCCGCCACGCGGGCGCTCGGTCTGCCGGCGCAAGCCCCCCAGGCGGTGACCTTCCACTTCCCCGCCACGCACATCGGCTTTTCGTGGGTCGGAGATGAAGGGACCGGCGTGCGCTTCCGCGAGATCTCGGCGAGTGGCCACAGAGGCGAGTGGCAGCGGGCTCCGCAGGCTCACGACGCAGAGCGCGGGGATCAGCACTTCAGCGGGGTGATCTCGCTCGATCGCGCGCTGGGGATCGTGTGGCAGGGCGTCGAGCGTGGAGGCGCGTCGATGGGCCCGGTGATCCTCGATTACCTGAACACGCTCGACGGCGAGCGCTACCTCCAGCAGGTTCCTGCGCTGGCAGAGGCGGGTGTGGGCACGCCCGACATCGTCACGCGAGCCGAATGGGGCGCCGACGAGTCCGTGAAGAGCACGAGCGGTGGGTGTACGAGGACCTTCTACAAGGTCCAACAGCTCTTCGTCCATCACACCGCCGGCAGCAACTTCGACACGCACCCGAAGGCGACGATGCGAGCGATCTACTGGTATCACACCGTCCGCCAGGGCTGGTGTGACATCGGCTACAACTTCGTCATCTCGCCCGACGGCAGGGTCTTCGAAGGGCGCTGGGCGCGCAACTACGCACCCTTCGAACATCACGATTCCGAGAGCCGCGACGGCCGCGTCGTCACCGGCGCGCACGTCTCCGGCTACAACTCCGGAAGCGTCGGTATCAGCCTCATGGGCAACTACTCGCAGGTAGAGCTGCCGCCCGCGGCGCGCCGGTCGCTTGCCGAGCTCCTCGCGTGGGAGGCGGACCGCCACAACCTCGATCCACAGGGGACGCATACCTATAGCAACCCCGAGACGGGCACCCGCAAGAAGCTCCCGTACATCGCTGGACATCGCGACGCCGGATACACCGAGTGTCCTGGCAACTTCGTGTACGCGGCGTTGCCAGCCATCCGGAAAGACACGAAGGCCGCGATGGGGGCCGGGAAGCTTTCGACGCAGCTGACTCTGGCCCCGACCGCGCCCGCGATCCGCTTCGGCGAGAGCGCCACGTTTACAGGAGCGCTCACGGACGAAGCGGGCGCTCCGATGCCGGCGCGCGCGATCCGTTCGTACGTGAAGGTGGCGGGCGGGCTCTGGACGGCCGGACCCAGCACCGTTACGGCGGCAGACGGTTCGTACGCGCTGACCATCACCCCGAAGAAGAACTCGAAGGTGTTGGCGATCTACGACGGAGACACCATGACGTGGGGCGCCAGCAGCGACGTCGCGGCCGTCAAGGTCCGGCCTGAGGTGACGCTGCAGACGGAAGGCGGAACGCCGGATGTCACCGGTGTGGCGCGGTTCCCGAGTGGAACGACGTCTGTGCCGCTGTTCGGCAACGTCAGGCCGTCGCACGACGGGCATCCTGTGGTTCTGCGGGTCAGCCGGGTGAACCCAGACGGCACCTACACGTTGCTGTCCAAGCTGGAGCTGACGCTCGACGACGCCAGTGGGTACCGAGTGGACTACGTCTTGCCGCAACCCAGTGGCGGCAGCTACCGCGCACTTACGTGGTTCCCCGGCGATGCCGATCACCCGAGGTCGCCGAGCCCAGAGCTGCGCTTCGTCGTCGACCCGTAGTTCCGGGCGGGAGGCGGCGGGAGCTACGCGAAAGACCCCCGCTGGGAGGTCGAGGGTCTTTCGCCTTGCTATGGCCCTGCTGGGAGACAGGGAGTGTGATGGTCCTCTAGGTCGCTCTTAGCAGAGGGGGCTGCCGGGGTCGCTTCGGGCCTCGAAGATCACGGTCACCCACATCCGGCCGTCTTTCTTGATGACGCCGACGCCGACGTGGCGGAAGCTGGGGTAGACGACGTTGTCGCGGTGGGCGGGCGAGTTCATGAACGCGTCGTGCAGTGAGGCGACTCCGCCGCCGACGCCGACGTTCTCGCCAAGGGTGGACCAGTTCGTGACCCGCCGGCGCAGCGTGTCAGAGGGCGTGTGGTACAGGCTGTTCGCGCGCACCATCTCGCGGGTGTGGACCTTGGCCGCCTTGGACAGCTCGGGGTCGAGGCGCAGGTTGTCGACGCTGGTGCGGGCGATGTTGATCAAGCTGGCGAACTTCCGCTCGGCGCGGTTGGGGCTGTAGCACGCAGCCGAGGCTGTTCCGGCGGGGATCAGGGTCGCCAGCAAGAGGCTGGCGAGCGAGGCGGTGAGACACCGCTTGAAAACAGACACAGCGAACCTCCCAGTTCGGTAGCTGGGCTACCCCTCCGTCCGGGAGGGGCCCCTGGCTTTGCGCCCCTGCGTTGCCACAGGTTTGCCTTTTCGTCGGGACCTTCTCGTTGCTACATAGGTATTCGGCGGGACCGGGCTATAGCTTGAGCGATCCGGTGCCTCTTTCTGACTAGTTCGTCGCTCTACGCTCTATGGCAGTACGAATGAGGCTTTGAAGCTCTCCCACAGGTCCTGGGACTCATCCCACTGGTCCTCGGGTGTCTGGAAGTTCAGCGCGAAGCCGTATTCGCCGTCGGCCGTGACGAACTGAAGGTTGTAGGCGTGCTGGCCCTCGTACGTGTACTCCCACAGAGCGGCGTTGTCGGTCCCGGCGAAGGTGGTCTCGGTCAGCTGCACCCGCTCGTAGTCCGGGTGGCGCGAGGCGAAGCTCGGCTCTCCCGACTGCTCTATCTGGTCGTACGCGTCGGGCCCGGGGGTCTCGGTGTAGTCGATCCTCAGGTACCTGCCGGTGCCGGCTTCCTTGAAGTCGGTGCGCGTATCGAGCGGGACGACATCCCACCCGCTGGGATACGAGATCTGATAACCCACCGCGGGGTCCTCGTAGGTGGTCGTCGCCTCCGCCGGGGGGTCCGCAGGGGCCGCGTCGTCGGCTTCGTCTGCCGGTGCGGCCACCTCTTCGGCCGTGTCCTCGGCGGGTTCCCTTGCACCGGCCGCTGCGCCTCCGCGCCGGCCTTGACCGGCTGGTTCTTCGGTGGCGTCGTCCCCACCGCCCAGCTTCGGGATGAGAAAGGCGGCGAGCAGCCCCAGCACCACGAGAGCCGCGAGCCAGGCGAACCAGGGGCGGGAATCGCTGCGAGGGTCTGTTCGAGGGGCGGGACGTGAATGGATGCGCTGCGGTTGGGGTCGCGGCCTGGTCGCTCCGCTCCGTTCGTCGACCATCGTGGCCGCCGCGGCCGCGGCTACCGCCGTTGCGGCTCTTGTGTCGGGTGCCGTGTCGGTCTCGGTCCCGGAGGCAACCTGTTGGAGCAGCGTCCGCAGCCGCGCGGCCTCCGGACGGTCCGCTGGGTTCTTCGAGAGCAGCGCCGCGATCACGGGGGCGAGCGCTCCGGCTCTCGTCATCGGACGAGGCTCGTCGTGCACCACCGCGGTCAGCGTCGGGATCGCAGCGCCGCGATCGAACGGCGCCTCCCCCTCGACGGCGTAATACAGCGTCGCGCCCAGCGCCCAGAGGTCCGACTCGGGGCCGGAGGTGTCCTGACTCGCTTGCTCGGGAGCCATGAACGACGGAGAGCCCAGTAGGAGCCCCGTAGCGGTGAGGCGCGGATCTCCTTTGACAGACGCGATGCCGAAGTCCGCAAGCTTGGCTCGTCCCTCTGGGGTAATCATGACGTTGCCCGGCTTCACGTCGCGGTGCGTGATGCCGTACCCGTGCGCCGCCTCGAGAGCGTCCAGCACGTCCCGGCCGATCGAAGCCACCCGCTCCGGCGCCAGCGCGCCTTGTGTCTTGACGAGGTCGTCGAGGCTGGGCGCGTCTACGAGCTCCATCACGATGAACGTGGTGCCGCCTTCTTCTACGACGTCGAAGACCGTCACCGCGTTCGGGTGACTGAGCCTCCCCGCGGTCTGGGCCTCTCTCATGACGCGGTTCTTCATCGCGCTCGAGTCGTCCTCAGAGAGGGCCGGCGGAAGCTTCACCTCTTTGATCGCGACCTGGCGTTTCAGGACGTTGTCGGTGGCGCGCCACACGGTCCCCATCCCGCCCTTGCCCAACTGGTCGCGCAGGACGTAGCGACCAGCGACCTGCCGCTCGGTTGTATGTGGCATGGGTCGGTTGTTACCCCTCACCTGCTGCTTTATTCGCCTGCTCTGGTTGGCAGCAGGTCAGGCGCCGTAAAGGCGAGCCAGCCTGTGGGCGACGGCACGTCTGACTTCGGCGACCTGCTCGGGCGCCAACTTGGCACCAGCGGCGTCGCGGACGTAGAAGACGTCGACCACCCTGCTCCCCAAGGTGTCGATCTTCGCCACATGGATGTCGAGGTCGAGGTCCCCCAACGCCGCCGCGATCCCGTACAGGAGCCCGAGCGCGTCTCCGCTCCGTACCTCGATAACGGTCGAGTGTTCCGACGTCTCCTGCAACACCCGTATCTGAGGTTTCACGGGGCCGCTGCCGTACTCGCGGATCTTCCGCTCCAGACGCGCCTCCAGGGCGAGTCGCCCGGAATAGGCGGCCTCGAGATCTGCCGCGACGCCGCGCCAGTCGCGGGCGACCTCACCGCCGACGACGAACCTCTGCAGAGCGAGACCTCGCGTGGAGGAGAACGCCTGCGCCCGAAGCACCGAGAGCCGGTGTAGGGACAGCACCCCCGCGGTGCGCGCGAGCGCGCCTGGACGATCCGTGATGCATACCGTCAGCGCGGATTGCCCGGGCTCGGTCCCTTCGTCCACCCGGTAGCGGATGTCGCCACGCCGGGGTGGCTGCAGCAACAGGCGAAGGTCGTCGACCATCTCCAGGAGGTGTGTCGAGGCGACGTACGACGGTGGAAGTGTCTCCAGGACGTCCAGCGCCCGTCCCGCGAGTCCGGGCTCAAACGCCTCTACCTCCTCCGCCCTCGCGCGCACGTCGCTACGGGTCGGGAGAGCTCCCGTTTCCAGGGCTATCAACGTCTTCTTGTAGAGGTCGCGGACGAGGGCGGCTTTCCACTCACTCCACCCGTCGGGACCGGTGGCGCGGCCATCCGCCACCGTCAGGATGTAGAGCAGACGAAGGTCGTCGGGGTTGGGGATCGCATCGGCCACGGCAGCGATAACGCCCCCGTCGTCCAGGTCGCGGCGCGTGGCGGTGTCGACGAGCGTCAGGTGATGGCGCACCAGCCGCGCGACCCGCTCCGTGCGCGCGGCATCCATGCCGATCCGCGCGCAGACGGCTCGCGCGAGACGCTCGCCTGCGACGGAGTGATCCTCGCCCGAGCCCTTGCCGATGTCGTGCAGCAGGGCGGCGAGCCGGAGGTCGTCCAGATCTCCCACCTCGGTGGCGGCGCGCGCCGCAACGGGATCATCCCGGACCACGGTCGCGAGTTCGGCCACGGTGACGAACAGGTGCGCGTCCACGGTGTAGCGGTGATACGGGTCGTGTTGCGCAAGAGCTCTGACGCGCAACCACTCCGGGATCAACACCCTCCAGCCGCCGGTGTGGTCGATCAGCTCCAGCGCGTCGACGACGTGGGGGCCGCGCAGCAGGTCGAGGAAGGCTGCGAGGGTATCCGGTTTCCACTCCGGCGGACGGGCTTCCGCGAACGTGGTCGCAAGTACCCCGATCGTCTGTGGCGAGACCGGCTTGTTCAGGTGAGCTCTGCGCGCGAGCAACTCGAGCGCAGACGTGGTCGAGGGCGGCGTCGCGTCGTGCAGCTTCAGGGTGCCGTCGTCGAGCCTGGTCGAGGAGCCGAGCACCCGTCGCGACCCGCTTCTCTTCGGCCCTCCGAGCAACCGGGCCGTGAGCTCTTGTGCGAACAGAGCGCTGTGGTGCTCGACCAAACGGGCAGCGGAGTGAAGCTCGTGCATCAAGATCCGCGGAGCATCGTCACCCTCGATCCCCAGGACGCGCGCGACCGCCGGCTGCAGGTCGATGTGGATGCGGTCCTGCCGCCTGTTCGTGTGTGCGTGGAGAGCTTCACGCGTCGCGAGCAGCACATCTTCCGCCTCTTTCAAGGCCTCCGGCGGAGAGGCTTCGGCAGAGAGCGCGCTGAGCCAGTACGCACGGTGCACGTCCCTGAGTCCGCCCGCGTCCTCCTTGAGATGCGGCGCCAGCACCCATCCCGCGCGTTCCACAGCCGCGTGCCGCTGTTGCGTCGCGATGTTGATGCGCCGGGTCAGGCTCTTCGCGTCATGAGCGAGCCAGCGCCGCCGCCGGTCGACGAGCTCTTCGTACAGATCCCGTTCACCCGCCACGAAGCGGCTGGAGAGGAGCGCGGTCGCCGCGTCGAGATCGGAGCCAGCGCGTTCAACGCCCTCTTTGGGCGTCCGCACCGCGTGCCCCACCTCGAACCCCGCGTCCCACAGCGGATAAAGAAGGCCTCGTACCGTGGCGGCCGGGACCTCGCGCGCGCTGCGCACGAGTAGCAGGAGATCCACATCGGAATGCGGTGACAGGTCCCCGCGGCCGTAGCCGCCGGTCGCCACCAGCGCGATCGTCGGATGCGGACCTAGAACATCCTCGGTCAGTCTGGCCAACGCCTGGTCTAGTAGTGATGCCCGGTGCCGGGCCGGCGCGCCACCGTCCGCGAGCCGTAGCCCGCGGACGGCGCGAAGAGTGTCCAGCATCTTCAGCGGGCGCCTAGATCGCGTCCGTTCCCTTCTCGCCGGTTCGGATGCGAACGATCTGCTCGGCCCCCAGAACCCAGACCTTCCCGTCGCCGATCGAGTCGGTGCGCGCACTCGTGACGATCGCCTTGACCGCATCGTCGACCTGGTCGTCGTCGATCGCGATCTCGATGCGCGTCTTGGGAACGAAATCCACCTGGTACTCCGCGCCCCGGTAGATCTCGGTGTGGCCCTTCTGGCGCCCGAACCCGCGGGCGTCGCTGACCGTCATGCCGCGGATCCCGATCGACTCCAGAGCGTCCTTCACCTCGTCCAGCTTGAAGGGCTTGATGACTGCGACGACCAGCTTCATGCGCCACCTCCCTGCGTCACCGCCACGTGGGAGGCCGCCGGAGCATGAGCCGGAGCGGCATCGGCCCGAGGCGCGAAGGATCCCGCCGTCTCGTTGATCGCGTAGCCGACCTCCGTGTGCTGGCTGAGGTCGAGGCCCGCGATCTCGTCTTCCTCCGAGACCCGCAGCCCGACGGTCGCCTCGACCACCCGGGCTATCCCCATGGTGACCACGAACGAGAACGCGAGCGTCGCTAAGACCGCGACGATCTGCTTGCCGATCAACGTGAGCCCGCCACCGGCGAGGACCCCGTCGGCTCCGAGCTCGTTGACCGCCACGGTCCCGAAGACCCCTAGCAACAGGGAGCCGACGATGCCGCCGACCAGGTGAACGCCCACGACGTCGAGCGAGTCGTCATAGCCGAGGCGGAACTTCAGACCGACCGCCCATGAGCACACGAGCCCGCCGGCGAGCCCGATCGCGATCGCACCCATCGGCTCCACGAATCCTGCCGCCGGCGTGATGGCGACCAACCCGGCGACCGCGCCGGACGCGACGCCCAGCGTCGTCGCCTTGCGCTGCTTGCGGGACTCCATCAGCGCCCACCCCAGGGCACCTGCCGCGGCTCCGAGGTTCGTGGCGAGGAATGCCGAAGCCGCGAGACCGTTCGCACCCAGCGCGCTACCTGCGTTGAACCCGAACCAGCCGAACCACAGGATCCCGGTGCCAAGGACGGTCATCGTCAGGTTGTGTGGGACGAATGCCTCCTTGCCGAACCCGCGCCGCTTCCCCACGACGAGCACAACGGCTAGCGCCGCTATACCTGCGTTGATGTGGACGACCGTGCCGCCCGCAAAGTCCAGCGCGCCGAGCTTGAACAGCCAGCCGTCCGGGTGGAACACCCAGTGCGCGACGGGCGCGTAGACGAGCAGAAGCCACGCCGCCATGAACGCGACATAGCCGGAGAACTTGATCCGTTCCGCGAACGCACCCGTGATGAGGGCGGGCGTGATCACCGCGAACATCATCTGGAAGGTCGCGAACAACGAGTGTGGGATGGTCGCGCCAAGCCCCGCCGGATGAGCCTCCGCGCCGACATCGCGGAAGCCGATGAAGTCGAGCCCGCCGATCAAACCGCCGACGTCGGTGCCGAACGCGAGCGTGTAGCCGACTATCACCCACAGGATCGCCATCAGGCCCATCGCGAAGACGCTGTGCATCAGCGTGCCCAGCACGTTCTTCGCCCTCACCATGCCTCCGTAGAACAACGCGAGCCCCGGCGTCATGAAGAGCACCAACGCCGTGGACGCAAGAACCCAAGCGGTATCGCCCGTGTCCACCGATCACCCCTTCCTGCGACCTGTTAGGGAAGTCGACTGTCTGGGGCGACCATCCGACGCGGGTGTTTCGGGGTTGTTTCACGACGATTTCCCACCCGTAAATGTTGTCCCCGACGGAGGAAGGTCACCACATGTCCACGTATGCGCCGGGCGGAGTCTTGTAGACCAAGCGTGCCTGCGCCGGTGCAGTGAAGGCGTAGATGCCGGGCGGGCTGCCTCGGCCCCCGCAGTACCCCTCTCCCACGTACGCGTACGCGCTGCCGTCACTGCCCCAACCCAGCGCGATCGACGCGGGTCCCGAGAGCTTCTCTTGTCCCGTCGTCAACACCACCGGTTTCGTGCCTTCCACCCAGAAAGCGGTGGGCACCTCGCACTCACCCGACCACTGCGCGAGCGTGCGGCCGGCGGGTCCGGGTATCACGTAGTTCCATCTCCCGACCGTCATGCCGCGATAGCGGCCACCCGGCGGGATCGGGAGGTCCGGCTCCGAGCCCCCGCCGTAGATGCGCTCTCGTGCAAGGGAGCGTCGCACGGGCACAAGCGTTCCATGGTCTGCATCGAGACGGAAGTAGTGGCGTGCCTGCTGCAACCACACGCCACTGTTGTCGCTATTGCCGGCGATCTGGTACCCGCGCAGGCGCTCGAGCTCGTCGCCGTGGACCCCGACGAGGATGACGCTAGATCTGTGACCAACCGCGAAGCCGGCGGGGGGCAAGTGGCCGATCTGGACAGGAGGCGCAGGCGAGGCCGGGGACTGCGGCCGTTGCGGCCGATCGCGTGGGTCTGGGCTGTCGGTGACGGAAGAAGGTGAGGGCGAGGACGTCGGCGCTGAACGCGCCGTGTCACGGTTGGGGGGGCCAGAAGCGCAACCGGCGGCGACGAGACCTATGACGACCACCATGGTCACTAGCGCTCGTTCCACAGCCATCAGACGAACACGTCGCCGAGACGGTTGCCTGGACGAAAGGTGCTGCTCACGATCGCGCCGGCAGCAACCGCTCCCAGTCACTCTCCGGAAACTCCGGGCCTACCCGGGGTCGGGGTCTGCGATCTCCCGTCTGCGCACTCGCAGATCATCCGGCGTTAGCGGCTCGAGATCAGCGCGGCTCACGGCCACGGTAAAGGTGTAGAGGACATAGTCGTCCGTGCATCCAGCGCCTTCACCTGGATCGACCCCGTACAGCCGAGCAACGACTACCTTCCTCACGCGGTTCAGACGCAGGTCGTGCAACCGCACCCCGCACGACCCGGAACCTCCTAGGGACGCCAGGATCGCAACGTTGCGGTTGAATCGAATGATCGGGAGGTCTCCGCGCTGGTTGAAGTGGTTCCACAGGTCCCGCAACTCAGAACGACTCGTGGCCATCGCGGCGTAAGGTCGCTCGGCGGGTCCCCGCCGTTGACTGTCCTTACGTGCGAACGGCAACCGCTCGGTCTCGCCTACAGCAGTGCCCGCGGCTGACAAGACGAAGGTCGCTGCGACAAGCGCAGCGATGCCTCCACGGGTCGCCCTACGCAGCTCACACACTTCGACGCGATTCTACGGACTCACTCCCGCCCGTAGTGCTACCTTCCGACCATCGACTACGCCAACGTTGGTTGCTCCCATCGGCAGGAGCGGTGGCGATGTGGACGAATAGAGGAACGGAGCCGCCGGCGGAGGCTCGTATGCTGTTCGTCAGACCTGGGGGGACACGTGCGAAAGCTCTGGATGGCGGCGATGTCGGTCCTCGTGCTGTTGGCGCCGCTCGCGCAGGGGGCGCTGGCAGACCACGAAGACGGCTTCTACGAGCTGCCGGCCCTCGACATGTGGACCAAGTCGCGGCTCACCGTGGTGATCGTTCCTCCGAACCACGGCCAGATCGCGAACGGAGACGGGATCTTGAACGGCGGAGACCCCAACGAGGCCACGCCGTTCAACAGCTACCTCCGAGCGGTCGAGGACTCGATCGAGGAATGGAACCTCGGTATCCGCATGTTCGGCTCCAAGCGGCTCAAGAGAACCTTTCGCGCCGACGTATACGTCCTCGGACGCGATCAGATCCCACCTCAAGCCAAGCCGGACATCCTCGTCGTCACCGATGAGAACAAGGGACCGGTGCTGGGATTTGCCCTTCGCACCGAGCCGTGCGTCGTGAACAACTCGAAGATGTTCATCCAGAGCTTCACCTACGCCGACATGTACAACGTGAACGCGCAGGAGTACGGGCACTGCCTTGGCCTGCAGCATGTCGGGAGCCAAGGGGGAGCAGACCCCACCTCATCGCGGAAACATCCCGAGCACGACGTGATGAACGGCTTCTACGCGGACCCCGTCGGCGCTAAGGGAACGCACCTGCACTGCGTCAGCAACCTCGACGTCGAGGGTCTCGAGTACACTTTCGCGACGCTGTCTCGATCGTTCCAGCAATACGTCGTTCAGATGCCGGAGGAGGAGTACACGAACACCTGCGGCAACGAAGAAGGTCGTCCGGTTCCAGAAGAGGATCCTTGACGTGGTCGCCGCGTCGCTGACGCTCGGCCAAGCTTCCGGCGACTAGAGGGCGGAGGCGGCGGCCTCGTCCAGCAGGAAGGTCGCGTCCGAGTGGTCTGCCAGCAGGCGGGCCGGACAGCGCTCTACCGGTTCGTCACCGTGGATGACCCGGCGCACGGTCGCGGCTTTGCCCTCTCCCGCGACGAGCAGCAAGACCTTGCGTCCGCTGCGCATGGCCGGCGGAGTGAGCGTCAGGCCCTGCATCCCATCGGGGCGATCCACCGCCGCGCACAGCTGCTGGGACTCGTGCAGCGCGGGGGAGCCGGGGAACATCGCGCCGATGTGGGCGTCCGCTCCCATGCCGAGGAGCACGAGATCCAGCCCCCGCTGAACCACGGGCGCGATCGACCGACCGTACGCGGCCGCCGCCTTGGCGGGCGGGTCCTCCCCGCGCATCCGGTGGACGGTCCTGATACCGCGCGGCTGCAGCAGGAGGTCGTTCGCCATCTTGAAGTTGCTCTCCTCGTGCTCCGGCGGAACGGAGCGCTCGTCTGAGAACAGGACCTCTAACTTGGCTATGTGAGCGGGAGCGACCTGCGCAAGGTGGCTGTAGATCCGCGCCGCCGTGGTTCCGCCGGTGAGGACGAGCGAGCCCTCACCCGGCAGCGCGCGTGCGATCGCCTCGGCCGCATCCGCGGCATAGGACGCGGTGGGGAAGACCTCGACCCCGAGCTGCGTCACCCTCTTCTCCAGGAGCGGCCGTCGCGCGTCAGCAGCTCGTCCGCGGAGCGCGGCCCCCAGCTCCCGGGCTGGTACGTGGCGGGGCGGCCTCCCTGCGCCCAGTGCTCCCGGATCGGATCGACGATCTCCCAGGCTTGCTCGATCTCGTCGGAGCGGGTGAACAACGTCGCCTCGCCGAGCATGCATTCCAGCAACAGCCGCTCGTACGCCTCCGCGCTGCCGGAGCCGAAGTCGCTCTCGTAGTCGAACTCCATGTCCACCGTGCGCACCTCGACCTCCGGGCCCGGAACCTTCGTCCCGAAGGTGAGAGAGATCCCCTCGTCCGGTTTGATCCGGATCACGAGGACGTTGGGTTCGAGCTCTTCGACCGCCGTCTTCGCGAACAACAGGTGTGGCACGCGCTGGAACTGGATCGCGATCTCAGTGAGCGTTTCGGCCATGCACTTGCCGGTGCGGAGATAGAAGGGAACGCCCTCCCAGCGCCAGTTGTCGACCCTGAGCTTCATAGCGATGTAGGTCTCGGTCGCCGAGTGCTGGTCTACCCCGTCGGCGTCGCGGTAGCCGGCGTACTGCCCTCGCACCGCGACCTCGCCGCACTCCTCGGGCGTCCACCTTCGAACCGCTTTCAGGACCTGGACCTTCTCGTCGCGGATCGCGTCTGCATCCCATGCGACGGGAGGCTCCATCCCGACCAGCGAGAACAGCTGCATCAGGTGGTTCTGCGCGACGTCGCGAAGAGCTCCGGTCTGCTCGTAGAACTTGCCTCTCGTGCCGACGCCGAAGTCTTCCGCGAACGTGATCTGGACGCTGTCGACGTAGCGCCGGTTCCAGATCGGCTCGAAGATCGCGTTCGCGAAGCGGAACACGAGGAGGTTCTGAACCGTCTCCTTCCCGAGGTAGTGGTCGATGCGAAAGATCTGGTCCTCGGAGAACGAGCGCCGGAGGTCCGCGTTCAGCTCGCGCGCGGACTGGAGGTCCTCGCCGAACGGCTTCTCCACCACGAGGCGGTGCCAGCCGCGCGTATCGAGCAAACCGTGCTTGCCGAGCCCGTCGGCGATCGTGGAGAACATCCCCGGATACGTCGACAGGTACCAGACCCTGTTCCCGCCGGTTCCGCAGTGCTCGTCGATCTCCTCGAGCTTCGTCTTGAGCTGTGCGTAAAGCCCGGGGTCGTCGATGTCGCCCGGGACATAGAAGATGTCGGACGCGAAGGTCTCCCACGACTCGTCTGTTGGTTTGATCCGCGAGTTCTCCTCGAGGTCTCTCCGGGTGTCGGCCGCGAACTGCTCGTCGCTGAACTCGGTGCGTGCGGTGCCGAGGAGCGCGGTCGCATCCGGGATCAGTCCTTCCACCTGCAGGTTGTGGAGCGCAGGTAGCAGCTTCTTGCTCGCCAGGTCGCCAGACGCCCCGAAGATGACTACGACGCAGGGATCGGGCGTTGTCCGGCGCGTCACAGCCACACCCCGTCGAGGAAATCCGCGAGGAGATCAGACAGCCGGTTCGGCGGGAAGCGGAGCTCGAAGAAGGAGTTCGCGTGCACCAGCTCGGCATTCGGTAGCTCGCGCGAGAGAGCTCTTGCGTCGGAGAACGGGTGCAGGATGTCCCGGTCGTGGGCGATGATCAAAGCCGGTTGATCGAGCTTGGAGCGCTCATCCGGATGTGGAGCCAGGCGGCCTGTGAGAAGTCCGTGCAACACGGCCGCGGAAGCCAGAGGGTCGGCGCTCAGAACGTCGAGCAAGACGTTCCCGTAGACGCCGAAGTTGCGGGGGATAGCGCGGAACAGTCGAGCCGCGATCCGGATCGGTTGGGTGGCCTCCGCGAACGCGATCGTGAGCGGCAGGAAGATCGATGCGGCGGCAGGCGCGGCCCGCTCGAGCACGGGCATCTCGATGAACATCGCTCTGGTGCGCTGCGGCGCGTACGCGGCCACCTCTAGGGTCACGTTCGCCCCCAACGAGGTGCCGCCGATGACCGCCTCCTCGAGGCCGAGGCGGTCGAGGAGCGCCACAACCTGCCGGGCGAAGATCTCCATCGAGTAGTAGCGGGAGTGCGGAGGCCGGTCGCTCGCGCCGTGGCCCAACAGGTCGATCAGGATCACGCGGTTCCCGCGCTCGGCCAGGGCGTCTGCAAGCGGGTAGTGGTGGTTCCTAGGAAGCAGTAGTCCGTGGATCAGAACGATCGGACGTTCGGCCGCCCCTTGTTTACGCCCGCGCTGCTCGTAGGAGATCTTGAAGCCATCGAGGTTGAACGTAGGCATGGGCGCTACCTTACGGCCGCGCCGGCCGCGCTTTACTCCGGTGCCTGCGCCCGAGCCGCTACTCCAGCGGGTCCGCGCTGGAGCACCTACTCCAGCGGGTCCGCGCTGGAGCACCTACTCCAGCGGGTCCGCGCCGCCGAGGTTGTTCAGGAGCTCGCGCTTGATGACCTTGCCCGTGCTGGTGCGCGGCAGCTCGGGCACCTTCTCTATCCGCCGCGGGACCTTGAACGATGCGAGCTCCTGCTTACAGACCTTCGTGATCTCGTCGGGCGACGCCGAGCCAACGACGAAGGCCGCGAGGACCTCGCCGTACTCCTCATCCGCGACGCCCAGCACCGCGGCCTCGTCGACACCGTCGATCGACTCGATCAGCGCTTCGATCTCGATCGGGTAGATGTTCTCGCCACCGACGATCACCATGTCGTCGGCGCGACCCTCGATGAAGAGGTGGCCGTCGTCGTCAAGATGCCCCACGTCGCCGATCGACATGTATCCGTCGCGCTCGTCCTTCGTCTCTCCGGACGTGTAGCCCTCGAACAAGATGTCGCTCTTGATGAAGAGCTCCCCCGTCTGCCCCGCGGGGAGCCTGTCGCCTTGGGGGGAGAAGACCGCGATCTCGATGCCCGGAACGGGCTTCCCGACCGTGTTCGGCTTCGCCTTCATGTCCTCGGGTGTCGCGATCGTCACCCACCCGATCTCGGTTGACCCGTACAGGTCGTACAGCAGGTCGCCGAACGTCTCTCGCGCCGCGGCACGCAGCTCTGGCGAGATGGCGGACCCGCTCGCGAGCACGACGCGCAAGGTCGAGAGGTCGTAGCGCGCGCGGACCTCTTCCGGCAGGGAGACGATGCGCTTGATCATCACCGGGACGAACGAGGCCGCGGTGGCCCGGTGCTGCTCGATCAGCTGCAGGGATTCCTCCGGATCGAACCTCTCCGGAAGCACCATCGTCGCGCCCAGGGCAGAGGAGACGGCGAAGGTGGCGAGGCCGAACGAATGGAACATAGGGGCCGGGCACAACACGATGTCGTCGCGGCGATAGGGCACCACCGCGATCAGGTTCGCGAGTGCTCCCATCCCGGCGGCGGAAGCGTTGCGCTGTGCGCCCTTGGGTGTGCCGGTGGTTCCGGAGGTATGGATCACGATCTTCGCGGAGCCGCGGTCGCGGGTGAAGGGAGACGGCGGGCGATCCGAGCTTTCCGCCAGGACCTCCTCCAGCGATCTGGACCCTTCGGCCGCTCGCTCCGGGTCACCGATGAACAGGTGCGTCAGCGCGCTGAGGTCACACTTCGCCACCTGCTCCGAGTGAGCCGTGTCGTAGATCAACGCGGAGGCGCGCGATTGTTCGAGCGTCGTCTTCAACTCCTTCGGCTTCGCCCACGTGTTGAGTGGACAAGCGACGATGCCTAGCTTCTGCGCCCCCAACGTCACCGTTACCAGCTCGCCTCCGTTTCGCAGCAATAGGGCGATCCGGTCGTTGCCGCGGATGCCGAGCTCCGTGAGCGCGTTCGCCACCTGGTTCGCGCGGAGGTCGACCTCCTTCCAGGTCAGCGAGCCGTTCCTGTCGAAGATCGCGATCTTGTGCCCCAGCGTCACGGCATTCATCTGCGCCACGATCCCCATCGACGGACCCCGCCCGACGAGCCACGGAAACGCCTTGGCGATCGCAAGTGGCGCCTTGGGGCTCACGGCTCCGGCCTCGCGCAACGTTCTCATCACGCGCGGGTTCGCCATGTCCTTTAGCTGGTTCAAGCCATCGGTGAGAGCGCTCATCACCCCGCCTTCTTCCGCGACGACTTGCGCTTCCATCCGCGTGCGACGGGATGGTCCGCGTTCTCTTCCAGCAGCCGGATCGTTCCCTCGCGCGCGTTGTCCGCCAGCGCGACTCGGTCGAACTGTCGCATCGAGTTCGTCCCGTGCATCTTGAGGTTGCTCACCCAGGGCCGCACCACCAAGACCTCGGAGCCGCGTTCGCGCGCCGACAGCACCTCCCGCCGAAGCGAGCGCGCGAACAGAGACCGCACGAACATCGGCGCCCACATCTTCGGGTCGCGCGCGGTGGTCATCCCGTCGCTCCTGTATCCGAGCGGAGCGATACACAGGATGAGTTCGCAGCCGTGGTCGGTGGCGAGGTCGAGCGAGGTGGCGCTGCTGACGCCGCCGTCGACGTAACGGCGGTCGCCGATCTTCACCGGCGGAAAGACCCCGGGTATCGAGGTGGAGGCAAGGACGGCGTCGGGGAGGGTTGCCTCGGGGGCGGCGGGATGACCGAACGCGACGCGTTCGCCGGTATAGAGGTCGACCGCGCACAGATAGAGGCTGCGCTCCGGCCACTCCAACGGCAGGTCCTCGCGGAGCCGTCGCCGCGTCTCTTCGGTCGAGTACAGGCCCGCAGGGAACGCCCGTTGCAGGTTTCGCCCCGGCTGGCCCCCGCCGAGCCGTTTGACGTAGCCGCGCGAAGAAGCGACCGCGTACGCAGAGCCGATGCTTCTCCGTACCCTGTCGGCAGGAGATTTGGACAGCGGCGTGAACACCCGGCGCATCTGCTCCTTCGGGTCCTCTGGGTCCTTCTGGACGTCGGGGTGGCGGCCGTGGGCGTACTCGAAGAAGTCCGTGGGCTTCCAGCCCGCGGCCATGTAGGCGGCCATCACCGAGCCTGCGCTGGTGCCGACCATCAGATCCGCGGCCCCCACGTCGAAACCGAGGTCGTCCAGAGCCTGCAGAGCCCCAGCGTGGTAGCCCATGCCCACGAGACCACCGCCGCCTAGGACGAGCCCGAGCTTCATGGCCGCACCTTATCCAAGGCCGTCCGCGTCTAAGCCTCGACGTCCTGGGGTGGCCGCGGCGTTCCGAACGCGCACTTCATCACGCGTTCGACGCCGTCACTCGGGAACGCGGCCGCGAGGATGTTCTCGTCGCCTCGGTCACGGTAGTCCTCCGGTAGCTCCGGCTCGCCGTAGTTATCCCGCAGCCGGTAGGAGTTCAGGAACTCGGCCACATCGGCCGCGTCCACTCCCAAGTGTCGGGCTACCTGGTGGTTCAGGAACGGGCCGGCGGCACTCGTCTTTCGCACCAACGACTTCCCTTCCGGCGCTTCGAAGTGGGCGTCGATGTCTTCCTGGAGCTGTCCTTGCAGCACCGGCCACGCTCCCGACCGCGTCGGCGGCGGTGTGTTCCCGTGGTCGGACGTGAGGACGATCACGTAGTCCTTCACCTTTCGATCCAAGAACTCGACCAGGCGCCCCAACGCTGCGTCTTGTGCCTCCAGCGTGTCTCCCATCTCGGGTGAGTCCATGTTGTGCTGGTGCGCCACGATGTCGGTCGGCTTGTAGTTGATGAAGAAGAGGTCGACGGCCTCGTCGGTGCCGTAGCCCTCGCGGTCGAGCATCTCGATCACCGCGTCTGTTTGCCATTCGACCCACGCCGGGTTGTCGTGTTGCTCGAGCACCTCGTGGCCTCGCCACTTCCCGTCCGCCTGGCCGTCGAGCCGATCCAGCTCCTCGGCCCGGTCCTCCAGGCCCGGGAACTCCTCGAGGTAACCGGGGGTGCTGTAGAAGTCGGGGTTGCCGGTGATGCGATGGTCGGAGCCGATCAGGGCCAGCTGGTCGGCGTCCCCGCCCGGCAACGCGGAGCCGTGGCCGAGCATCCCCATGTGCCATGACTTCCACGCGAGCATCCCGACGATCGGCTCGTTCCCCAGCGCCCGGTCCACCTCGTCGCCGAAGGTGGAAACCTCCAGATCGCTCGGGTCTCGGTTGCCGAACACCCCGCGGACGGTTCCGTCCTCGTCGCGGAACTCGATCGCGGTGACGCCATGGTCGACGGGGAAGACACCGGTTCCCATGCTGGCGTGCGTCGCGGGGGTGATCGACGGCGACGACCCGACGGATGCCCGCAGGAAAGAAGCGCCTTGTTGCTCGAGCCGCGCCAGGTGCGGCCACCGGTCCGGCCACCGCGCCAGCACGTTTCGCCCGACCCCGTCCCAGACCAGGGTGACGATCAGCTTGGGCGAAGCGCCTCCTTCGACAACCCGAAGCTCCCGCCCCTCGCGACGGGGAAGCTCGATGCCGGTGAGCGCGCCGACCGTCGGATAGATGTCGATCACGGCTGCGTACTCGTCGAGCACGCCGGCGGGCCGGATGTTCCCGGGCCCATACAGGACGAGGGGCACGTTCTGCAGGTAGTCCCACGGCCCAGAGTGGCTCGTGACGCCGAACGACCCCGAGTAGTTCGGCGCGAGCGGCACGATCGTCACGTCTTCCGAGTGCACCGGGTGGTGCCCCCGCCATAGACGCACCAGTTCGTCCTTCGGCAGCGCACAGGCGCGCTGCAGCCAGTCGTTGGAGTCAAAGGTGCGCGGCGCGGCGCTCAGGTCTTGCGCCGGCGAGGGATCTGCGTTGAGTCGGTTGAGGAAGAAGATCCCGGTGCCGGCCAGCACCGCGACGACGAGGAGGATGGCTGGGAGTCTCCGGGACACGACGGGAGGCTAGCAGCGGCCGCGGCCAACTTAGGGTGGGCTCGATGTCACCGCGGCCAGAGCTATCGATGTCGATGCAGGACATCAGGGCCTTCATCCGAGAGCCGCACACAGGCGTCCTCTCCACCATCGGCCCGCAGGGGTTTCCGCACTCGGTGGGGATCTTCTACATCCCGGAGCTGAGCGAACCTCTGGAGCTGCACATGTGGGTCTACGGCAAGAGCCAGAAGGCGCGCAACGTCGAGCGGCGCGCCGAGGCGTCGGTGCTCGTCGAGCACGGCGAGCCGTACGCGGACCTGCGCGGTGTGCTCATCTCCGGGACGGCACGTATCGAGCGAGCGCCGGAGCGGGTGCTGGAGCTTGGTAAAGCGATCTACGAGCGCTACTTCTTGCCTCGGACGGGGATAGCGCTGGAGGACGCTCCGCTCGCCAACATCGAGCGTCAAGCGCTGAAGAGGGTGAACCTGGTTCTGACCGCGGTTCGTTTCGCGTCGTGGGACCACGCAAAGGGCAGAGACACGATCACGGACGGAGGACGAGCATGAGGATGACCAAGCTGGGCTCGCAGGGGCCGGAGATATCCGCCGTCGGATTCGGCACCTGGGAGGCCGGCGGGAACGCGTGGGGACCGGAGGTTCCCGACGAGCGGACGATCGAAGCGATCCGCACCGGCGTGGACGCAGGCATCAACTGGGTCGACACCGCCGAGGTCTACGGCGGCGGCCGCTCCGAGCAACTCGTCGGCGAGGCGCTGAAGGGGCGCGACGACGTGATGGTCTTCACGAAGGTGGCCTCCAAGAACGCGGGCAGCGGCTACCGCGCGGACGAGGTGCGCGCGGGGGCCGAAGGCAGTCTGCGCCGGCTGGGGCGCGACTGGATCGACCTCTACCAGATCCACTGGCCCGCCTCTTCCTTCGACGTCGAGGAGACCTGGGGCGCGATGGCGCAGTTGGTCGACGACGGCCTCGTCCGCTACATCGGTGTCTCTAACTTCGATCGAACCCTGATCGAGAGGTGCGAGCAGATCCGTCACGTCGACTCCCTGCAACCGCACTTCTCGATGTTGCATCAGCAGGGACGCAACGACCTCTTTCCGTTCTGCAAGGAGAACGGCACCGGCGTGATCGCCTACGGCCCCCTCGCGTACGGCCTCCTCACCGGGACCTTCACCGAGGAGACGACGTTCGACCAGAGTGACTGGCGCGGCGGCGGTCACGGCATCAGCTACTACGACAAGCTGTTCGCTCCGAGCAAGTTCGAGCGCAACATCGCGAAGACCCAGGAGTTGAAGCCCGTCGCGGACCGCCTCGGCATCACGCTTGCGCAGCTCGCGCTGGCGTGGGTCTTCCACCAGGAAGGTGTGACGGGAGCGATCGCGGGATCGCGGTCTCCGCATCACGTGAAGGACAACGCCGCCGCCGGTTCCGTCGAGCTCTCGGAGAAGGACCTGGACGAGATCGAGGCGATCCTGGGGAGCTGAGGGCTACGCCGCGTCGGCCGCCGGCAGCGCCTCTCGCTTCTTCGAGGCGAGGATCGGGATCGCGAGCAAGACCAGCGTTGCCCCGATCACCAGCCTGAGAGTTAGTTCCTCAGCCAGCAGGATCGTGGCGAGCGCGATCGTGGTGACCAGCTCCATCATGTTCGCGATCGAGGTGCGTGAAGACCCGATGCGAGCGATCGCGGCGTAGGTGCTGATGAAGGCGATCGCGGTGGCGACGCCCAGACCCACTGCGGGGACGAGCGCCTCGGAGGGCAGGCCCACGCGCAGCGCAGACGTGACCGCGGCCAGCGACAAGGCGGCACCGATCGCCGTCCAGGTAGCGGCCGTCGCTGGCGGGGTCCCGCTGCTGAGGAGCTGTGCTCCGATGTAGAAGATCGCGACCACGACCGCGGCTCCCAGCGCGAGGAGAGGCCCGACCAATGGGGTCGACGTCAAGGAGAAGATCGATGCCACGCCGGTCGCCCCCACCGCGAGGGCCAGAGCCAGCCTCCGCTCGAACCTCTCGAGCCTCAGCGCGATCGCGAGCAGCGTCGTCCAGATCGGGTAGCTGTAGAAGACGAGCCCGACGACCGAGGCGGGAGCGCGCTCGAGCGCCAGGAAGAACAGCGCCGACTCCAGGCCGTAGCCGATGCCGCCGAGCAGGAGCAACCGGGAGGTCCGGCGTCCTCCGAGCCACATCGGCCTGCGTGTGACCGCGTGGAGGGCGACCAACAGCACCGAGGTGACGGTGAAGCGCAGCGCCAGCAGCGGGATCGCTTGGGCGCCGGCGGCGTACGCCTGCTTCGCGAAGATCGCCAGCGTCCCGAAGGCGACGGCTCCGAGGATCGCGAGACCGATCCCGACAAGATCGGAACGTCCCGATCCGGTGGGTGCGGGTTCGCTCAAGGAGCGGCAGCGGGTTGGGCCCGGCCACAGCGCTCGAGCCCGTACTCCCGAGCCGTCTCGTTCGCCTCAGACGCCGCGGCCTGAAGCTCCTCGCCCAGGCGGCTCACCTCCTGCAGATCCCGTTTCTGAGCGGCGTCGCGGATCTGCGGCAGGTACGACATCGCCTCTTCGATCTTCGAGAGCATCGTGTCGATGACCGCGCGATCCTCCTCCGGCGGCTGCAACTCCCGAAGATCGCTCAGCAACTGTGCCGTGATCTCCTGGGCCTCGACCACGAACTCCGTTAGAGCGTCCGGCGACTTCGGCGGCTCCAGCTCGCGAGTTTTCTCGTCTGCGGCCTCACAGATCGCGTCCGCCTGAGCGATGAACTCCTCCTTGGAGAGCCCATCGTCCGAGCAAGCGGTCAAGACCGCCAGCAGCGCGACTAGCACTATCCTCACGGTCTGCATCTGATCTAGCCCCCTCTAGGCGCGGGAAGCGCACCTTATGGGATGGGGGAGCAGCTCTAGGAGGAAAGTTTGGAACCCTGGTACTTGTACGCGGGCTTCATCGGATTCGTGATCGCGATGTTGGTCATCGACCTCAAGTTCTTCCACGCAGAGCAGCACGAGCCGACCACGCGCGAGTCGGGCATCTGGGTCGGGGTCTGGGTCGGGCTCGCGATCGTCTTCGGGATCATCGTCTACTTCTGGAAGGGCGGTGGGACCGCTGCGGAGTACTTCGCCGGCTACCTGATCGAGTACTCGCTGTCAGTCGACAACATGTTCGTCTTCGTCTTGATCTTCAGTTACTTCCGCGTTCCGCTCGCGTACCAACACCAGGTCCTCTTCTACGGGATCTTGGGCGCGATGATCTTTCGAGGCATCTTCATCGCGCTCGGCGTTGCGCTCATCAGTAACTTCGAATGGGTCATCTACGTGTTCGGCGCGTTCCTGATCTACACCGCGATCAGGATCGCCCGGGGGACCGAGGAGGTCCATCCGGAAGACAACCCTGTATTGAAGTTCGCACAGAAGCGGATCCCGACGACGACGAAGTTCGACGGTCAGAAGCTCTTCACGGTGGAGAACGGCAAGCGTCTAGCGACCCCGCTCTTCATCGTTCTCCTGTTCATCGAGTTGACCGACATCATCTTTGCCATCGACTCGATCCCTGCGATATTCGGGATCACCACAGACCCCTTCATCGTCCTGACGTCGAACGTCTTCGCCATCCTCGGGCTGCGGGCGCTCTACTTCTTGCTCGCAGGGTTCATGGACCGGTTCCATCTCCTGAAGTACGGCCTGGCTATCGTGCTCGGGTTCGTCGGGCTGAAGATGTTGGGGACCGCGGTGAGCTGTGAGGGCGAGACGACGTTCTGTCACGACCACCATCTCTCGGTGCCCATCTGGATGTCGCTCGCGATCATCGTGGTCACGCTCGGAGTGACGGTCTACCTGTCGCTCAAGAACCCGGCCCCGGTCGACCCCGACCCGCCTTACGAACACGACGATCAGGACCGGAGACTCGCCTAGCGCTCTCTGGCGACGACCGTCGCGCTCGCCTGAGCGCGCGGTTTGACGACGATCTCGTCGATGTTCACGTGGGGGGGCCGGGTGGCGGCCCAGGCGATGCAGTCGGCGACGTCTTCCGCCGTAAGCGCCTCTATCCCCTCGTATGGCTTCGCCGCCTGGGTGCGGTCGTTGGCGAAGCGGACGAGGGAGAACTCCGTCTCCACCAGCCCGGGAGCGACCTCCGTGATGCGGACGGGCCTGCCGACCAGCTCCAGGCGGAGCGTTTGGGTGATCGCGCGCACCGCGTGCTTGGTCGCGGTGTAGCCGCCTCCGCCCGGATACACCTCGCGGCCGGCAACGGAACCGACGTTCACGATGTGGCCGTTGCCGGAGTCCTCGAGCTTAGGGAGCAGAGCGCGCGTGACGCGCAGCAGTCCCAAGACATTGGTCCCCCACATCGTCTCCGCCGCTTCGTCCGATAGCTCCGCGAGCCGGTTCACGCCCACCGCTAGCCCCGCGTTGTTCACGAGAAGGTTCGCGCGTTCGATCTCAGCGGCGAATGCCTCTACCGACGAGGCGTCGGAGACATCGAGGCGCAGGGCGCGCCCGCCGCTGCGCTCCGCCACCTCTTCGAGCTTGTCGAGTCGCCGCGCCCCCAGGATGACCTCGAAACCCTCGCTGGCCAAACGCTCCGCGGTCGCAGCGCCGATGCCGGCAGATGCTCCGGTGACGATAGCGACGGGTCGCTCCATCTCTCCGTCCATGCAACCATCGTGGCATGGATAACAACAGGGTCGCGATCATCGGCGCTCCACTGGACCTCGGCTCCTCGCGCCGCGGCGTGGACATGGGGCCGAGCGCCATCCGCTACTCCGGACTGCAGGAACGGCTGGAGAGGCTGGGCTTCGATGTGAACGACCGCGGCAATGTGACCGCGGAGCTTCCGGAGGTTGCCTCGGAGAGCGACGAACACGCTCGCTTCCTCCCCGCGATCCTGGCGTCCTGCTCGCAGATCGCTCGGCGGGTGGCCGAGGTGGCGCAGCAGGAAGAGCTTCCGGTGGTGCTGGGAGGCGACCATTCCATCGCGATGGGAACGCTCGCCGGTTTGCATTCGGTTAAGGGCCCGGGGGGCGTGATCTGGGTGGACGCTCATGGCGACCTGAACACGCCCGAGAATTCGCCATCGGGGAACGTCCACGGGATGCCGCTTGCCGCGGCCCTCGGCAAGTGCGGCTTTTCGCTTGACGGCATGAGGGACGCACCCTGGGTGGACACGCGCCGCGTTGCGCTGGTGGGGGTGCGGGCCCTGGATCCCGGCGAGAAGCAGCTGGTGAGCGAGCTGGGGCTTCACGTGTTCACGATGTCCGATGTCGACCGGCGTGGCCTGCCGGACGTCATGCATGAGGCGGTCGACAGCGTCGCCGGAGACTCCTTCGTGCACCTCTCGCTGGACGTCGACGTCTGCGACCCCGAGATCGCGCCCGGCGTTGGGACCCCCGTCCGCGGCGGTTTCTCGTATCGGGAGGCGCACCTCGCGATGGAGCTGATCGCAGAGGCAAAAGTGCTGACGTCGGTCGAGGTCGTGGAGGTGAACCCCGTTCTGGACCATGCAGACGAGACCGGGATCCTCGCGGTGGAGCTGGTCGCGAGCGCGCTGGGCGCCAGCATCCTGTAGGCCTCTAGTCCTCGTGGAGGACGCGGCCCTCCATGCCTCCCGCGACCGTGACCACCTGGCCCGTGACGTGACCGGAGATCTCATCCGAGGCGAGCGCGACCACCACCCGCGCGACATCTTCCGCCCGGCCGACCTTACGCAGCGGCATCGTGCGCGTGATCCGCTCGACGAAGCCCTCCTGCTGCAGCGCGTCGCGCGCCATCTCGGTCTCGGTCCACCCCGGGCACACGACGTTAGCGCGCCCGCGCGGCGCGACGCGCGTTACCTCGTTCTTCAGGCTCTTCAAGAAGCCGCTCGCCAGCGCACCCTTCGCCGCCGCGTAGTCGGCGTGTCCTGCCTCGCCTATCAGCCCCGCGGTCGACGAGATGATGACGATGTTCCCCGTGCCGGTATCCGAGACGTGGCGGAGAAAGGCGCGGCAACTCAGAAAGACGCTGTCGAGGTTGGCCGCGATCGTCCGGCGCCAGCGCTCGAGCGACATGTCCCACACGGGCTGGTCCTCCGACGGCCACGCGCCGGCGTTCGCCACCAGAACGTCCAGACGACCTAGATCTCGGATCGCCGCGGGAACCAGCTCGTCGGCTTCGGCTTCGACGGTCAGGTCTGCTCGCAGCGCGACACCGCCGGTCTCGGCGGCGAGCCTGTCGGCTCTGTCGCCACTGGAGCGGTAGTGGACGCCGACGCGGGCGCCCTCGGCCGCGAACGTGCGGACGATGGCGCTCCCGATGCCACCTGCTCCGCCGGTGACCAACACGCCGCGGCCGCGCAATCCCGTGTCCATGCGCAGCAAGCTATCTGCTCGCGCTTGCCGCGGCCGCTACCCTCGCAGCCGTGAAAGACGTCGGCATCGTCGGGATGCCCTATTCCGGGAAGTCCACCCTCTTCACCGCGCTCACGCGGTCGGGGGCGGCTGGGGGACGGTCGAACCAGGCGGTCGTAGATGTCCCGGACACACGTCTCGATGTGCTGGCAGGCCAGGAGGCATCGAAGAAGGTCGTCCCCGCGAAGGTTCGCTTCGTCGACGTGCCGGGCGGGCTGACCGCGCAGGGGATCGCCGAGTTCCGCCAGACCGACGCGCTGTGCATGGTCGTGCGCGCCTTCGGTTCTGATGCCGATCCCCCAGGCGAGCTCTCGTCGCTGGAGGCCGAGCTGGTGCTCGCCGACCTCGCCAGTATCGAGAGCGGGCTCGAGAAGGCGCGCAAGAAGGCGAAGGGCAAGGGAGAGGCACAGGCGGAGGTGGACGTGCTCGAGCGGGCTCACGCGCTCGTCGACGCGGAGAAGCCGCTGCGGGACGGGGACTTCGACCGCGACGACCGCAAGATCCTGCGCGGCTACGGGCCTTTGACGCTGAAGCCGTGGATCGTGGTGGTGAACGTGGAAGAGGGCGCCGAGCTGCCGCCGGGGTTCCCGGACGACGCGATCGCCCTCAGTGCGGCGCTGGAGGCAGAGGTCGCGGGCATGGAGCCCGCCGAGGCCGCGGAGCTGCTGACCGGCTTCGGGATCGAGGAGCCGGGACTGGATCGCGTCATCGCCGCTTGTTACAGGGCGCTCGACCTGATCACGTTCCTCACGACGGGAGAGGACGAGACCCGCGCCTGGGAGGTGCGGCGGGGGGCAAAGGCTCCGGAGGCGGCCGGCGCCATCCACTCCGACCTGGAGCGCGGCTTCATCCGGGCAGAGGTCGTCTCGTACGACGACCTGGTCGCGGCGGGGAGGTGGGACAACGCGAAGGCGAAGGGCGTGCTGCGTGTCGAAGGTAAGGACTACGTGGTGCAAGAGGGCGATGTGTTGAACATCCGCTTCGCCGTGTGACGACGCGTCAGACTAGTGCGCTTCCTCCCGACCTCCGGGGATCGTGCGCCGCCTCCAGGCTTCCGTCGTCTCTCACGGCGACGGTTTGGACCGCGCCGAAGTACATATGCAACTCGTCGTAGGGACGGGGGCTGTAGCCGAGCTGGTCTCCCGGCAACCCCGGCTCGTAACACAGCTTCTCGCCCTCGGGCCGCGGATCCAGGTGCGCACGCGGCGCGGTGACCGCCTCCTGGATCGAGGCGCCCTCGACGGCGATCCTGATGAAGGTCTGTGCGATGGAGCCGACGATCCTGTCGGCTCCAGGCGAACCGAGCCCCAAGGTGATCCCGTCGCCGCGCGCGATCGTCGGGGTCATGTTCGAGTGCGTCCGCGATCCCGGCGGCAGCCGGTGCGCCCCGAGCGGGTTCAGCTCCTCCTCGCCTAGCGTGTTGTTGAGCAACATGCCACGGACGATGAGGCCCGCGCCATAACCGTTCGATTCCGTCAGCGAGCAGACGTAGCCATCACTGTCGGCTGCCGACATGTGGGTGGTATCGCCGGAGCGCTGCGAGCGGAGCTGCAGCTCCTTCAGCGCCTCGGTGAACGCGGCCGCTACGCCGTCGGGGTCCTGATACCGCTCCTTGCGATATCCGACCGCCGCCCGTTGCGCCTCGACGATCGCCCGCAGGCGCTCGACCTCATCCGACAGGTCCGCGTTCTGCAACAGCGCCAGCATGTGGATCAGCACCGCTCCACCCACCGCCGGCGGCGGGTTCGACGACACCGTCCACCCGAAAGCTTCGGTCGAGATCGGGCTGCGGATCTCGGCGACGTACGCGGTCAGGTCGTCGACGGTCATGAATCCGCCGTCCGCGGCCATCGCCTCGGCCATGTCGCGCGCAAGGTCGCCTTGGTAGAAGACGTCGGGGCCCTTCGTCGCTATCAATTCGAGGGACTCCGCCAGCTCAGGTTGCGCGAAGGTGTCACCTTCACGCAACGGCTCATCGTCGGGCCCGAACATGGCGCGCGCGGCCGGATACTTCGACCAGATCGTCTCCCACGTGCAGGAGAGGTAGTAGTCGGAGGTACGGGGGAAGGGGAACCCGTCGCGGGCGGCGCGGATCGCGTCGGCGAACAGCGCCTCCCACTCGATCTTCCCGTGCCGTTCCCACGCGGTCCGGATCGCCGCGAGCACCCCCGGCACCGCGACAGACCCTCCCCCGATGCCCATGTAGATGCCGTCGGCGTAGTCCGGCAGGAATATCCGCTTGATCCCTTGGCCGGGCTCGGAGGGGGTCGTGAGCGGCATCGCGTTGTTGCCGTCGATCACCTCCACCTCGTCTGCGGGCGTACGGATCGTTATGAAGCCCGACCCGCCGATCGAGGTGAAGAACGGCTCCGCCACCCAGCCCATGATCGCGGCGGCCAAGCACGCGTCGATGCCGTTGCCGCCGGCGCGCGCCACGTTGATCGCGGCCTCTGTGCCGAGCTTGTTGCCCGCGGCGATAGCGAGTCTCGGGGAGCGCATGGAGCGAGGATAGCGGCGGCCGCCCTTCAGGTTACTTTGAGGTGATGCCGCGAACGCACCGGATCAAGAGGTTCGAGATGGAGTCGTCGGCCGCTTCCTCTGCGCCGTCCGACGTGATGATGGAGACGATCTTGAGCCCGGGGACGTGGCCCCACTGGCAATCCGAGATCCTGTCCACCGACGGGCCGGAGCGCCTCACCGAGGGATCGGTGGTCGACGGAGCAGCTCGGCTCCTCGGGTTCGACGTGACGGGACGCAGCATCGCCTCCACGGTCCGCGACGACGTCTTCGAAGAGGACGTGATCGTAGGCGTTCAGATGCGGATCAGCTACCGGGTCGCCCCCAGCGGCCGCGGATCTATCGTCACGCGGCGGATGGATGCGGAGCTTCCGGGCGGGGTTGCCGGCAGGCTCCTGTCAACGCTCCTGCGATGGAGGCTCAAGAAGATGCAGACGAGCTTGTTGGACCGGTTGCGCGATCAGGCCGAGGGCGCGTCTCGCTGAACCATCGCGGCCATGTTGTCCAGCAGGTCGCGAAGCGACACGATCCCGACGGGGTCTTCCATCTCCATCACCAAGAGGTGGCGGAAGCCGCCGTCCGTCATCGCTTTCGCGGCACGGACGATGTCCCAGCCGGGGGTCCCACTGACGACCTCGCGCGTCATGATCTCCGCTACCTGTGTCTCGTCCATACGTTGATCGCTCGCTATCGCTCTCAGGATGTCGCGCTCGGTGACGATCCCAGCCACCTTCTCGTTCTCGATCACAACTGCGCACCCGACCCCGCGCTCCGTCATCATCTTGGCCGCCCGCCGCAGGGTCGCGTGTGGGTCCACGGTGAGCAGGTGCCGTACGGCGACGTCTCGCAGTAGCTTCATCGGCGCATCTTGCTCCAACAGCGGGTGTGAGGGCAACCGCCCGGGTTCGGTAGCTTGTCCGGGTGATGATCGGAGCGCACGTACCGGATGCCGATCCCCTCGCGGAGGCCGCGGCGGTCGGCGCCGAATGCATTCAGCTGTTCGTCGGGCCGCCGCAATCTTGGAAGAAGCCGCCGCCGAGGCCGGACGCAGAGGTGTTGAAAGCGTCGGGGTTCCCAGTGTACGTGCACGCCCCTTATCTCATCAACGTTGCGTCGCCCAACAACCGGGTGCGGATCCCGTCTCGGAAGATCCTCGATCAAACGTTGGATGCCGCGGGGTTCGTGGGGGCCGCGGGAGTCATCGTCCACGGCGGACATGCCGAAGATGGCGTGGAAGAGGGCTTCATCCGGTGGAGAACTGTCTTCGAGCGGCTGGAGAGCGACGTACCCGTGTTGATCGAGAACACCGCCGGTGGCACGAATGCGATGACCCGCCACGTCGACACGATCGCGGCTCTGTGGGAGCACCTGGACGGCTTCGACGTGGGGTTCTGTTTCGACACCTGTCATGCGCATGCTGCGGGCGAAGATCTCGATGACGTGGTCAAGCGCGTTCTGGACGCGACCGGACGGATCGACGTCGTTCACGCAAATAGCTCTCGGGACAAGGCCGGGAGCGGCGCCGACCGGCACACGAACTTCGCGGACGGTCACATCGATACTCAGGTCCTGCTCGAGATGGTACGCGCCGCGGGAAAGGTGCCCGTGATCTGCGAGACGCCGCGGCCCGGGATCGAAGACGACATCGCCTTCCTGAGAGAGAACCTCTAGACGGCGAGCCTCGCGCGCAGCGCGTCTACGTGTCCCTGTGCCTTCACGCCGTATTCCGCGACCGCGATGCGACCGTCTTCATCGATCACGAACGTCGACCGCTTGATGCGTATGGGGATGTCTTTGTAGTTCCCGAGCTCCTTGAACGCGCCGTACGCGCGGGCGGTGGAAAGGTCCTCATCGATGAGAAGAGGAAAGTTGAGGTCGTACTTCCGAGCGAACCTCTGATGCGACGAGGCGTCCTGCGGGCTGATGCCGAAGATCATGTAGCCGGCTTCGGAGAGGTCCGGAGATGCATCGCGGAAGTCGCACGATTCCGCCGTGCAGCCGGGCGTGTCGTCTGCCGGGTAGAAGTAGAGGATCACCTTTCGGCCCTTCAAGTCCGCCAGCTTCCACGTCTTGCCGTCGCCGTCCTGAAGCTCGAACGAAGGAGCCTCGTCTCCTGGTTGCAGCATCTCTGTTCCTTTCTCAAGTACTCATCTCTTCCAGCATCGATCCCTGCAGCCACCCCAGCCAGTGCAGCACCGCCAACGCCGGCGCCTCGGGGTCGGCCGGGTCGTACGCCCGTCCCATCTTCTCGTCGTCTACTTCGAGTCGTGTGCCGATCGCCAGCCGGATGTCGTTGAGCAACCTGAGCCACGACTCCACTTCGTCCTGTGACAGCGTGAGATCGGCTGCACCCTTCGCGCCAACGCCTTCTTCCACTACATGCAGTGCCTCTAGCTTCACGGTACGCAGGTCGTTGCCCATCAGTTCGCGATATGCCTCCTCTTCGGCATCGTCCTGGTGAGCACGCGGGAACAGACGCTGCAGCACCTCGTCGTCTGCGGGAATGTCCGCCTCCAGGAGCATCCTCAGCTCCTTCAACAACTCCCGCAGGATCCCCGTCTCTTGCTGGTCCAGTTGCAGATGCAGCCGGTCTCCGTGTCTCTCTAGTTCCGGCACGCTCAGTCGCTTCTCGTCATCGTTGCCCACAGCCCGTGCGCGTGGAGCCGGTAGCAATCCAGCTCCGCTTTCTCGCGCGGCCCGCTCGAAACCACCGAACGTCCCTCATGATGCACTTCCAGCATGAGCTTGGTCGCCTTCGCCAGTGGGTAACCGAACAACTTCTGGAATACCCATGTCACGTATGACATGAGGTTTATCGGGTCGTTCCAGACGATCACGAGCCAGGGCCTGTCTGGATCGACGACGTCTTCTGTGTCGCGCTCATCGACCCGTTCGGGCGCGATCGTCGTTTGCGTCACTGTTGTTCCGGTGGCCTGACCGCGTGGCCCCCGAACTCCTTCCGAAGCGCAGCAAGCACCTTCATCGAGAACGACTCCTCCTGGCGTGATGCGAACCGCGCGAAGAGCGCAGTCGCGAGAGCAGGCGCCGGCACTGCGCGGTCGATCGCCTCGCCCAGAGCCCATCTCCCCTCTCCGGAGTCCTCGACGTAGTCGGTCAGCCTTTCGAGCCGCGGATCGTCGGCCAGCGCTGAAGCCAGGAGGTCGAGGAGCCACGACCTGACGACGCTGCCGTGTCTCCACAGCTCCGCTATCTCCGGCAGATCCAGCTCGAAAGGGCTCGCCTTCATCAACTCGAAACCTTCGCCGTAAGCCTGCATGAGCCCGTACTCGATCCCGTTGTGAACCATCTTCACGAAGTGTCCGGCTCCCGGCGGCCCCACACGCGCGTAGCCGCCGTCGGGCGCCAGCGTCTCGAATAGGGGCTCCAGCCGCGCGAACTCCTCCGCGTCCGCCCCGACCATCAGGCAGTAGCCCTCTTCGAGGCCCCAGATGCCACCCGAGGTGCCCGCATCGACGAGCGAGAGGCCCTTGGCGAACAGCGACGAGGCGCGGGTGACCGTGTCGGTGTAGCGAGAGTTACCGCCGTCGATGATGATGTCGCCCGGTCTGAGGATGCGTGACAGACCGTCGATCGTCGCCTGTGTGGTCGCACCCGCGGGAACCATCACCCACACGACTCGAGGCGACTCGAGCTTGGAGACCATCTGGTCCATAGAGGAGGCCGCGACGGCGCCCTGCGCGGCAGCGCCCTCCACGGCTTGCGGGTTGACGTCGTACGCGACGACTTCATGTCCGCCGCGGAGGAGACGGAGGGTCATGTTCGCGCCCATCTTGCCGAGGCCGACCATCCCTATCCGCATGGTCCAGAGGTTAGCCTGGTGCTGTGAAAGAGAGGTTCAACGTCCCCGACGTGTCGTGTGGTCACTGCAGGGCCACGATCGAGAAAGCGCTCGAATCGGTGCCGGGGGTTTTGGGCGCGGCCGTCGACGTGGACCGAAAAGTGGTGGACGTCGAGTTCGACGACGCGGTGGTGGACCGGACGGGCGTGGTGCGGGCGATCGAGTCATCGGGCTACGTCGTCGCGGGCTGAGCTTGTCTAGCTCCCTTGCTGCTCCGCCAGCCTCCAGAACTCTTCGGCCATCTTCAGCTCCGGCTTCTCGGCGAGGTCGATCTGTATGCCGTCCATCAGCTGGAGGTGGAAACACATCTGATGCGCGCCGTGGAGCGCCGCGGCGACGCATTGGAACCGCTCTTGCTCGGGCATGTCGGGCCAGCGGCGGAATAGGACCTCCAGCCATCCCTTCGTGATCGCCAGCGCGTCCCTCAGGTCGTGCGAGTCGTCAACCGAGATCCTGCGCGGAGCTGCGTCCATGACCCGAAGCATTAGAGAAAGTCCGCGCGGCTCCTCCTACCCCGACGCTGTTTTTTGACTACGCCGCGCGCACGCTTTCTCTGCTTACGGTTGCAGTCGCCACGGACAGACGGCGCCGGCGCGGCAGACCGCGCTAACTAGTCGAGGAACCGCCGCTCTGTCTGATGGTCGCGTCGATCGTCTGAGAGGCGATCGTGATGCCCGCTTCGTCCAGCGCGTCCATCACCTTCCGCGTCACCTCGTCCTTGACCCGCCGCGAGGTGCGCACCGGAACGACGAAGCGGCCCGAGATCTCCATCCAGTTGTCTGTGGCGCGGACGAACACCCGGGGCTCCACCTCTGCTCGAGGCACGGGGTACCGCTCCTCCATATGACGCATCGCTTGCTCGGCCTCCGGCGTGTGGGTCGCTTCAATCTCTCGGCGGAGGACCTCTTCCGCTCGTCGCCAGTCATCCCGGTACGGGATCGGGAACGTGATCTCCTCCCAGATGAACTCGAAGACCGCGGAATAATTGAACACCGGCTCCGTGAAGGTCTTCTTGTTGGAGACCGACACGATGCGCCCTGTGTACTGACGTCCCTTCACCCAGTCACCGGGATCGCTGGGGCCGCTCAGTGCAGAGGACGAAGCCGTGCCCATCTCGAGGATCTTCGTGCGGAGCGGCGTGATGTCGATGACGTCGCCTCGTACGCCACCCATGTCGATCCGGTCACCCACGCGGAAGATGCGTCCAGACATGATGTTGAACCACCCCGCCAGTGCGCCGATCACCTCCTGCATCGCGAAGGCAACCCCCGCTGCCATCAGACCGAGAACCACCCCAGCCTGACCCGCAAACGCCCGCCACGTGACGCCGATGGCGACGACTGCGAGGAAGGCGAAGACGTATCTGCTGATCTTCCGCTTGTAGTAACGAGCGTAGGAGTCGTCCTCGTTACGTATCAGCAGCCGACCAACAACTGTCGATAGAAGAGCGGCGACGCCGATGATCGCTGCGGTCGTCGCGAGACGTCCCGCGGCGCTCTCGTTGTCGACGAGGAGCTCGATGAACTCGCTCATCGATCGAACATTCGGCACCCAGTCTGCATCACGTAGTTATATCGGCGTACGACGGCTTCATCGAAGCCTGATCCAGAGGAGGCGGCGCATCCCGGTTGACGCGGCCCTCGGAGGAGCGGTAGGCGGGCGGTCCGTCGTCATCGATCTCTTCAGTTCTGGCTCCTGGTTTGTGCTGAGTCTTCTTCAGCAACTATATCGGGGTACGATAGGCGGGTATGACGGACTGAACCTGACTCCGAAAGGGGAAGCGAATGTCGACCACCGCGGCAGACATGCTGCAAACCCGTCCCTGGCCGGGCCACGTCGATCGGGACGTGCTGGCGAGATGCATCGATGCTTGCTACAGCTGCTCGCGTACGTGTACTAGTTGCGCCGATGCGTGCCTCTCGGAAGAGATGGTGGCGGAGCTCCGGAAGTGCATCCGGCTCAACCTCGACTGTGCCGACATCTGCGACGCGACGGGACGGGTTCTGACGCGCCAGACGGAGTACGACGCGCCCACCTCGAAGACGCAGCTGCAGGCGTGTCTGGAGATCTGTCGAGCGTGCGCTCAGGAGTGTGAGAGCCACATGGATCACCACGACCACTGCCGGATCTGCGCCGAGGAATGCCGGCGTTGTGCGGAAGCCTGCGAGGCACTTCTGTCGGCGATGAAGTGAGGATCCCAGCGGAGGGTGGATGAGGTGACCATGACCCTTCGGGTACTCCTTCGCTCGTTGAGCAGGCCGCTGTAACTGATAGCAGCCGAAGCCGGGAGGCCGATATTCATCCCACCGCCTGAAGCGCGCTGCCCCTCCTGCGACGTGCTGGCTCCGTCGACGGTTAATAGGCGCGGTGGGTTAGGACGTTTTCGTTCCTGCAGGATTCGTTCCTGCAGGAGTGGCTTTCACGTGGCGCAGTCTCTCGAGAACCACGATGGCACCGACCGGCCCGGTGAGGATCGCTAGCGCGACGAACCCCCATGACCAATCGAATACCTCCCTGTCCGTCACGACCAGGGCTGCGTAGGCCAGGAACAACAGCCCATGGATCATCCCGAGGATGGAGACACCCATCTCGTTGCCGGTGATCATCATCACCAACAGCCCGAGGAAAGAGACCGTCTCGAGCACCGAGACCCAACGAAGACGCCTCGCGGCGACGCTTAGATCAGCGCGGTGGTTCAGGTGCTGCCCGCGGATCCGACGATGTCCATCAATCGACTGTCCCCCAAGGGCTTGAGCGCGAAACCCATCTTCGTATCCGGATACAAGCAGCTTTACACATAGAGAAAACACGTTTTCTGTGGCTACGACCGGCTCTGGGGAATCATCAACGTGGAGTGGCTGCACCCGTCAGGAACGAGTGCGGCGACGGCCGTGCCGGACCGCGGGGGCCCGTCCAGGGCACCAGCTCGTCGCCGCACAAAGCTGCTGCGATGCGACGGGAGCGCTCGTTGAGCTGGAGCTTCATCTGCGCCCGTCGGAGCCGCGCCTGAGCCGCAACGGTTAAAAGTGCATTCACTCCCGACGCCGTGAGTTTCGCGACCTTCCGGCAGTCCAGGTGAAGCGTGCGGGGGCGCGTCTCAAGCACCATCTCAGCGGCATCCTGGAGCCTAGATGCGGTTGCCGCATCGAGATCTCCCTCAATGATGACGTACGACGTCGGTCCCCGGTGCCAGATCGTGATGCTGAGAGATTCCATCTGGGCCTCCATTGCGCAGAATCCACTCCGATCGCAGGTGTAGCCCGCCACGGGTTTGGGCAAGAAACAACGAGTATCGTAACACGATAGGATGTTGCTCATGAAGACCAAGGTCAGAGACGGCAGTAGAGCTCGGAGGTTGGCGACATACGGAATCCCGCCCGGTCGCCGACTCCCGCGCCCAGGCCCAGCCTCCGTCGCGCGTGCGCTGACGGCAGATAGCTCGCTTGCTGTATCACCAGTGGATGTGGCGCAACTGACGCAGGCGATGCACGCGGTGGAGCTGGAACCTGGGACGGTTCTGTACGAGGCAGGAAGAGTGCCGACCGGGATCTGGATGATCCGCTCAGGGTGTATCGAGATCTCTGATCGAACCAGCGGAAGGCGCAGGGTCGCTGCTCTGTTGCGTGAAGGAGACATAGCCGGTGATCTGTATGTCCTCACGAACACCCAGTCGCCGCTGACGGCGCGCTGCTTAGAGAGAGCCGAGGTTTGGTTCTTACCCGCGGATTCTTACCGGCGAGTGGTGACGACCTGTCCATCACTGACGCTGGCCTGGCTCTGCAGTCTCGCGTCGAGGTTGTGTGACAGTCGCACGCGGATCCTGGAGATCCTGGGTGGGACGCTCGAGCAGCGGCTAGCGCGATTACTGCTCGAGGAGAGCGTTGACGGAGTCCTCCGGCTGCCGCAACAAACGGCAGCGCAGATGCTGGGAGTGCAGCGGACCTCGTTGAACAAGACGCTGAAACGCTTGGCATGCGACGGCCTGGTCACGATTGGCTACGGCAGCGTCCGGCTACACGATCTGCCCCGGCTCCGCCTCCTCGCGGAGGGCTCCAACGTCGTTCGGCGGAGTCCCGTCGGCGCCCAGGACGTCGCACAACGTGCGCTTGTCGACACTTCGCAGTCTCTGTCGGACCTGGGTGGGTAACGCGATCGCAGCGGATCCAGACGAGGAGGACACTATGTGGAACAGGTCGACGGTAGAGCGCGAGCAGAGCTCGTCCGATACTCGCGTTGTTGCATCGTTTCCAAGCTATGACCGCGCCCAGCGCGCCGTCGACGCACTCGCCGACGAGCGGTTCCCGGTCGAGCACCTGTCGATCGTGGCGCACGACGTCCGAGTCGTAGAGCAGGTGACAGGACGACGCGGCTACGTCAGCTCGTTGATGCAAGGGCTGTCCAGCGGCGCTCTGGTCGGTGCCGCGATCGGCTTCCTTCTCGGGTTCTTCAGTCTCGTAGATCCTCTAGCTTCCGCGATCGTCGTCGCCATCTGGGGCGCCGTATTCGGAGCGATCTCGGGAGCGGTCGTAGGTTTGTTCACGTATGCCTTGAGCGGGGGGCATCGCGACTTTTCGTCTACCAGCAGCGTTAAGGCGGCTCGCTTCGACGTCGTGGCAGAGGAGCGGGTGGCAGATGAGGCACAGCGTCGCCTCGAGCGGGCTCACCTGATCCAGCTTCCGGCGCGGTAGCAGCGCCGCATGGGCGCATCGGTATTGAGCTCGCTACGCGCACCTGTCGCAGCCCTAGCGGCTGCGCTTCTGGCGCTCGGTGGCTGCACCAGCGGGACCGCTGGTAGCCAACCTGAATCGGTCGCGCGGGCCGCGGAGGCTGGACCTGACGGTGTATTTGCCACCATCCCGGACCTTGTCGACACCGTTTCCCCGTCCGTCGTCGCGATCCTCACCGAGGACGGCCAGGGAAGCGGAGTCATCTGGGGAGAAGACGGAACGATCGTCACGAACGAGCATGTGGTCGGGAGCGCTGAGACCGTCACGGTTGCCTTCGCCGACGGGCACCGACAGGAGGCTGATGTCGTCGCTGCGGATGAAGTCGTCGATCTCGCCGTCGTAAAGACCGAAAGGAGCGAGCTTCCCGCGGCCGTTTTTGAAGAAGATCTCCCAGAGGTAGGTGAACTCGCGGTGGCGATCGGGACGCCGCTTGGGTTCGAGAACACCGTCACGGCTGGCGTCATCTCCGGCTTACAACGGGCGATTCCGGGATCCGCAGCGGAGACACAGTCGCTGGTCGACTTGATCCAAACCGATGCCGCGATCTCTCCAGGAAACTCCGGTGGACCTCTCGTCAACGCCGACGCCGAAGTCGTGGGGATCAACGTCGCCTACATCCCACCGCAGGCGTCGGCGGTATCCATCGGATTCGCTATCCCGAGTGCAACGGTTCTAGAGGTGGTGGAGGACCTGATTGCCGACGGAGAGACGGAGCACCCCTTCTTCGGTATCTCACCCGCAGCGGTGACCGAGGAGATGTCGGCGCAGCTACAAGTCCCGACGGACGAGGGCGTAGTCGTTCTGGACGTGGTTCCGAACGGTCCCGCAGATGAGGCGGATATCGAGCCGGGCGACGTGATCGTGTCGCTGGATGGCATCCCCATCGCGACTCCTGAGGACTTCGTCTCCTTCCTGCGGAGACGCGAACCCGGGGACGAGGTGACGGCGGTGGTCGTGACGCGGAACGGGCGTTCGGTCACGCGGATCGAACTGGAAGAAAGACCTGGAGCCTAAGAACAGCGAGAGGGGGGCTTACCGTCATCTCAGGCGGCGGTTCAAGATCGGCGTCAGTTCGCTTCTTCCCGTGGTGACTCAAGTGTGCCGGGCTTGAAATCTCGCTCCTTCTCTGGATCGAAGCGGGTCTCTCCGTCACCACATGCCGCACTGAGTAGCGATAAGGCCGCTACGGCTGCCGCGGCCCCGCCGCGGATTCGCGCGGGTTGCGTAAGGAACGATCGTGCCCCGGGACGCATCAACTCTCCTTCTCCTGTACACAGCGGACAGTGGCAGTGTGCCCACACGAACCCGGGCTCGACAACAGAATGTCTGGAAGCCGACACTTCACGAGTACGTGCTGGCGAGTCGACGAGTTAGCCGCTTCAGCATCGGAATCATGGTCGACGACGAGGGAATGAGCATCTCTGAGATCGCTCGCGAGCGAAACCTCAGCCGACAGCTGATCTCGCGCCTTTACGGGGAGTGGCACGCACCGGTGAAGGCGCGGATGAATACTCGGCGGGAAACTACGCGGCTCTAGCGTGGGCGAGCCGTCGCGCAACCTGAGCGGGTCAACGAGCTCCGCGTTCGATGGCTTGCCAGACATCTTGGAACGCAGGCCCCAAACGACCAATCTCAGACAGGTTCGCTGCGCTGATCCGCTCGAGCTTTGACACCCCCTTACGCGTGAGCTTCAGACGAACCACCCGTTGGTCCTCCGGGTCTGCACGACGTTCGACCAGGCCGGCGGCCTCTGCCCGGTCGATCAGCTCTACCGCGCTGTGATGCTTGATCAGAAGACAGTCGGCGATGTCACCGATGCTTGGGCCGCCCTTGTTGCGGCTTCCACGGATGGCCAGCAGGAGTTGATGCTGTGTTGGCGTAAGACCTACCTTCCCCGCTTGCGTCTTGCTGTACTTGAGGAACTTCCTGATCGCGGTGCGGAACTCGAGCAGACGCCAGTAATCGTCGTCATCGAGCTTCACTGCTGTCGGCATCTTCTCCACCTATTCTCCCCCGAGCACAGGATAAGTGAGAGGTTCCGTCTGCCTCTGGCGCTCATCAGATAGTCGTACGGCGATATACCCTTTGCGCCTCGCCGCAACCGCAAAACGGCATCATCCCCGATGGGATCAACTCTCCAGTGGCGCCACGTCTTCCAGGTCCGAGAACTGTCTGGCAACCACGACATCCGTCGAGGAGTGCAGCAGGATGGAGCCCGCCACGACTATCGCGATGAGGTGGAACATCTCGTCCGCGGTGGTCACACCTGAGCGGGCGACCAGTAAGCCGTACACGACAGAGGCAAACCCTTTCGGTCCGAACCAGGCCGCCGCCGCCCACTCCTTGGGCCGGATGCGCGCCCCCAAAAGCGCGATCCCGATAGATACCGGTCTTGCGAGCAGCAGAGTCAGCACTGCGAAGACGTACCCGGCGACACTGATCTCTGCGAGGAAAGCGGGCGAGATAAGAGCTGCGAACACGAGTATCGCTGCGAGCTTCAAGATCTCCGAGATCAGGTGTCCGAATTGTTGGAACGCTTTCGTGAAGGCGGGATTCACTGTTTCGACTGTCATTCCGGCGAAGAAAGCCGCCAGGAAGAGGTTTGCATGAGTGATGGAACTGATCGCGAAGACGGCGAGTCCTATAGCGACCGGAAGCAGTGCAGCGAGTCCTGGCTCGGGTGAGAGGTATCGCGTCTTCTCGAGCCGGAGAGCTATCCATGGGACCGCGATGCCCACCACGATGCCGTAGACCAGCTCCAAAACGAGCTCTATTGCGTCCACGGGTTCTCTGTCCAACAGTGCGAGCAGCACGATCACGACCGGCAGCGCCAATCCGTCGTTCAAGCCGCTCTCGACGTTCAGTAGGTGGCGAAGGCGTTTGGGGACTCCGGTGCGGCCAACGATCGCCGCCGCGAACACGGGGTCCGTGGGGCTCAGAACAGCTCCTATCAGGAAAGACTCGAGCCAACCGAGGCCGGCGATGAGATGCGCCAGCAAGGCCGTGACTACGAGCGTCAGTGGCATCCCGAAGAAGAGAGCTCGACCAGGAAGCCGCCACGCAGAAGCGAGATCTCGAATCCCGACCCGCATCCCGTCTGTGAACAGAACCGCGAAAAGAGCGACCTCTGCCAGCTGGCGAACGGCTGGTGCGTCGGGCGTGACATCGATGAGGTCGGTCACTCCGGTACCTGCGACAAAACCTGCTACCAAGAAGACAACTGCGGTGGAGAGCACGCTGCGGTGCGCGAGCTCTGACACCAACACGGCCACCAAGAGGACCAGGGCGAAGACCAGAAGGCCCATTAGCTATGACGGGTATCGTCCGGCCGTACGGGTCGATGTCGAACCGCTTCAAGAGAGGCCGAGGCTTCGTTGCGGTTGGGCGACAGGCATAGTGGCGGCATATTCGGGTAAGCGTATCGTGCACCGATATGCATTCCGTCGCGAGCGGGAGGGGGCTGAAGTGGTGCGCGTCCTACCGGAACGGGGGAGCTGCCGTATGTCGCTGTTGGCCGTCGTGGTCGGCGTCGCAGCCCGAGCACTGTCACTAGATGTGACGGATCCGAAGGAGGATTTGTGAACGGAATCGCAACGCTCGCGGGTTCGATCGGGAGAGGGTTGTTCGCCGGCGCGTTCGGCACCGTAGTCATGACCCTGTCGAGCACGATCGAGATGAAACTAAGGGGCCGCGAGGGTAGCTCGGCTCCGGCGGACGCGGCGGGAAAGCTGCTTGGCGTGGAGCCAACGGACGACGACGCCAAGGAACGGTTCTCGACGATGGTGCACTTCGGTTATGGCACCGGCTGGGGAGCGGCACGCGGAGTGATCGGTTATGCGGGACTTGCCGGTCCAGCAGCAGCAGCCGCTCATCTCGCTGCAGTGTGGGGAACGGAGCTGGTCATGCTTCCCGCGCTGAATGTTGCTCCTCCGGCGACGAAGTGGGGCTCCAAGGAGGTCAGCATCGACTGGTTCCACCACGCGGTGTACGCGATCGCGACCTCGGTCGCATACGAGTGGCTGGACCGGTGAGGATCTCGCCTGCCGACTTCGCCCCTGCACCGACGTCACCCATCTCGGCTACGGCTGTTGACGACGCGGCGGCGGGCGTCTACGACGTACCTGCCCAACCACGCGACGGCAGTGGAGTCCGCGACAGCCTGGTTCGGCGTCCGCACCGAGGATGAACCACGCTTGCTTCGGGCTCCTCGTGCCAAGGCGATCCGCGGCCCGGGAGCGGTCGGCGTCCGCGCTTGTCCACAAGCGCATCCAGCCTCAGGCTGCCTCTGTTGAGGTCTTTGCTGCTCCTGTCCTAGCGTCGATGTCTTCGTTGTTGTAGGTGACACCAACCGGGGCGAACGGTTGGGGTAGGAAGGCGAACATGACACCGGACAGGGGTGGCGGGCGTGGCTAGGCCGAGGCTGAAGGCTGCCGCGGCCGTCGAGCGTTTGCGTGAGTCGTTGTGGCTGATCCCTGGATTGATGGTGGCCGCTGCGGCGGGGCTCGCCGCTCTGCTGGCGACAAAAGAGGCGCCGGCGCCGAACCTTCCGCTGCGCGGTTTGCTCCTTCCCGTGTCGGCGGAGGCGGCAGTGCCCGTTCTTCAGGTAGTAGGTGCCTCGGTAATCACGGTCACATCGGTCGTGTTCTCGCTGACGGTCGTCGCCTTGCAGATCACTGCTGGTAACTATTCGCCTCGCGCGTTGAGGAGCTTCCTGCGCGACCTGGGAACGCAGATCGTGTTGGGCACCTTCCTAGCGACCTTTGTTTACAGCTACCTCGTGCTGCAGAACATCCAGTCTGCGTCGGGACGTGGTGGAGCTGATTGGGCGCCGCAGCTCGCGTTCCTGGCGGTCCCGGGGTTCGTATCGGCCAGCCTGATCGCGTTCGTGTTCTTCATCCACCATGTGACACAGGCCGTGCGTGTGGACTTCATCCTGGATGAGGTTCTGGACGAGAACCTCGCCACCGTCCGGACGGTTCATCGTGAGCAGGCGGGCCCGGAGAACGAGGAAAAGGCGCGGGATGTGATTCCGGACGGCGCGGTCGAGGTGAAGTCACCCAAGAGCGGCTTCGTCCAAAGCTTTGGGCCGCAGAGCCTCTTGCGACTGCTGGAGGAGCGCGATCTGGTCGTCGCGTTTCGTCCGTCGGTGGGCGATCACGTGCTGGAAGGTGCCGCAGTAGCGTGGATGTGGCAACGTTCCGGCTCCGCGGAGGGGGATGAGACTGTCGCCGATGCGGTCCGCGATTCTGTGCAGATCGGACGCGAGCGCAGCATGGATCAAGACGTGGCCTTCGGGATCCGGCAGCTCGTCGACATCGCTGTTCGTGCTCTGTCGCCCGGGGTGAACGACCCGAACACCGCGGTTTCCACGATTCACCACCTCACGGTGGTCTACCGAGAGCTCTTGACTCGCCGGCTGGGCTCTAGAACCGTGACCGACGATGACGGTGTCGACCGGGTGATGCTCCCGTACGCGACGCTCCGGGAGTACCTGGCGATCATGGTTCAGCAGGTGGGGCACTACGGCCGCGGCGACGTGATGGTCGTACTGAGGCTGTTGCGTGCGCTCGGGGAGCTGAAGTCGCTGGCACCTCCTCACCACCACGAGGCGCTGGACGTCAGCATCGATGAGGTTCTACACGAGGCTGAGCAGGGGCTGGATGTGGCGTCGGATCTGCAACGCGCGCGAGACGCTGCTACCGACGCAAAGGAGCAGACCTTCGGCTTCAGGGACTACACAGCGGCTGGTTAGCCGACAGCGCTGCTTCACGCCCAGTTCGACTCGCCTTCGGACGCCTCAGTCCTTGTCGTAGTTGCCGGACCATGCCTCGAGTCCTTCTCGAAGCGCTAGGCCTGCGATCCCTAGCGCCGCGACCGGGTCGGCCCACCACCACCCCACGGTGGCATTGAGGATCAGGCCGCCGAGCAGGATCACCGAGAGCCATGAGCATAGGAAGGTCTCCGCAGCGTCGGCGCGGAGTACGGCGCTCCCCATCTTGTCAGCCACCCGCTTCTTCGCGAATCCGAGCGTTGGCATGACGATGATCGAAGCCGTCGCGACGACGATGCCGATCACAGAGGTCTCCGGATGCGCGCGGCTAGCCAGATCACGGACCGACTCGAACACCACGTAGGCCGCAAGGATGAAGAAGGTGATGGCGATGAAGCTCAGGGCACGTTGCTCCCGCTCCTCGTTCTCTGCACCTCGTAGCTGCCAGATCACCACTGATGCTGCGACACCCTCGATCGAGGAGTCGAAGCCGAATCCCACCAGCGCTATGGAGCCGGCGACGACGCCCGCGCCGATCGCTACGACGGCTTCGATGACGTTCCAGGTGATGGTGAAGTACTCCAGGCGAAGAGCTCTCTTATGGAGCCGCTGCTCCACGGCTACAGCCATATCGGCCCCCTGTGATGGTTCTCCCTCATGCACCCACCGTGCAAGGTCAGCCGGAACTCTGTCAACGATGCTGGGGAATCGCAGGCCGCCGACCAGGTTCAGCCGCCAGAATCCTTCGGCTTCCTCAGAGCTATGTGGTCGGCGAGGATCGCCGCGTCCTTGCCGACCCAGCCAATGAGCGCAGAACCTGTGACGCGCTGCCATGGCACGCCCAGAAAGTAAAGCCCGGGCAACGCAGTGATTCCGGCTTCCTGCGCAGGGTGGCCCGCGTGATCGAAAACCGGCAGATCCACCCACGAGAATTCGGATCTGAACCCGGTACACCAGACAACCGCAGCCGGCCGCTCCTGATGACCGCCCTCGAACGTAATCGTGGCACCAGCGGCGCCGATTGCCCTGCCGACCACCCGAACGCCTTTGCGTCGCAACGAGCGGAATGTCGCGGCGACGACAGGTTCATGGCGACGTACCCAACGCACCCTTGGAGCCTCGGCCGGAACGCTGAGTACGCTCATCTTGTCGAGCCAGTAGAAGATGTCTCGGCCAAGCAGGCGTTGCGGCAACCGCAGCCGCCAGGCTCCTCGCGACACAATTACACGGCGGCCCGATTCTGCGAGCTCTTGCGCGATCTGGCGGCCGGAATCACCGCTACCTATGACGGCGACTGTGCCTTGCGGGAGCTGATCGGGACGCTGATAACGACCACTGTGAAGCTGGAGCATCTCGTGGCTGAGTTCAGCCGCGAACGGCGGCTCCACGGGCACGTGCCGCCCGCCGACAGCGATGACGACGCTTCTCGCGTCATAGCTACACCGGCGGGTAGTGACGCTGTAACCGTCGCCACTAGCCCCGACCCGCTCGACGCGTTCGTTCAGACGGGTCGGTAGCTCATAGCGCCTCGCGTAGTCGCGCAGATAGTCCGCGACTTCATCCTTGGTCGGATAGCGATCCGGATCGCCCAGAAACGGCGAACCCGGCAGCGAGCTGTATCGGGCAGAGGTAAACAGCCTCAGCGAATCCCAGCGGTGGCGCCAGACGTGTCCGATGTCAGGTGCCGCATCGAGAAGCACGAAATCGATTCCCAAACGCTTGAGGTGGTAGCCGATGGCGAGGCCAGACTGACCCGCTCCGACGACGAGCACTTCATACTGATTCGGCTGCGTCGTCACGCCGTCGCTGGTGATGATGCGTGCGATTCGGGTGTGTGCCGGCGTGACACCGAGACGAGGCCGAGCGAGATCGCTACAGCGAACAGATTTAGGAACAACGTGTAGTCGACGCCGAACGCGGCTAGCTCCTTGAGATTTTTCGCCGATTCGGGAAGGAGACCCACCAGTGCGAACAGAGCGTGGATCGCGACACCCGTCGCAGTGGCGGCAATAGCGAAAACGAATCCCAGGTAGAGGGCGAAGCGCCACCCGTAGTAGTTCGCGTTGATCTTGAGCGACGGCGGAACCAGGAAGTCGGAGTAGAGGAAAGCCATGATGCCGCCGAACACGACGCCGTTCTGGAACAGGATCGCGGCGAGGGGGCCGTTGCCCATCGAACCGATGAAGGTGAGGAACGCGAGGAGCGGCGCGAGGAGCGCATGGAGCGGCACGAGTAACCACGGTGCCATATCCGTCGGGAAGATCGCCTTGAAGAAGGACGCAGGGACCAGGGCCGCGATGACTCCGGCGATCGTGAAGCCGATCAATAGCTCCTTCCACACCATCCCCCACTCCATCACGTAGGCGCGTCCCACCCGCTGCCATGCTGGCGCGGTCGTCAGCCGCTCGCGCCAGTTGTCCGGCAGATCATCAGAGGCCTCGTCTTGGTCTGCCGTCATCTCTTGAGCGCGCTCCAGTGCCTGCTGAGAGAGCGCATCGGGTCTCGTTACGCGAACGAGGGCTGCCATTACCGCGACGATGATCGGCGCGCCCAGAAAGAGAGAAACCGCGAATTGCCATCCGAGGAAGATGAACGCCAGAGCCGCAACCTCGATCGCCAGGTTCGTGGACGCAAACATGAATGCCAGAGCGGCGATCAGGTGTGCGCCCTTCGCCCAGATGCTGCGCGTAGCGGACAGCGCCGCGAACGAACACGACGACGAGGCGAACCCGAGCAACATCGCGAGTCCGATCTTCTTAGGCTTCGCGTCCCCTAGGTATTTGGCAGCCTCACCGCGCGAAAGGAACACCTGGATCGAAGCGGACACCGCATAACCGAGTGCGAGCGCCCAGAAGGCGCGCCAGAACAGGCCCGCGCCGGTTGTCAATGCTTCCCAAACGGCATCCACTAGACCACTCGCGTCGTCAGCCGCCGGTCTCTACGAGATCGCGTCTTCGGGAGGCGAACTCCTCTTGATCGATCTCGCCGCGCGCGTAGCGATCCTCCAGCAGCGAAAGCGCTCCGCTGCTCCCGGAGCTTCGGCCTCCGAAGCGATCCCACAGCGCCCGTACCACCAGGACGCCAACGACCGTCAACACCGCGAGCACGACGACGGGTAGAACCATCATCCACCACATGCCGCCGCTCATGTCACAGGCACACTCCATCTCTGTCACCTCCTGTCATCGTTGATGGCCCACATGACGCCGACGATGGCGACAAGCGCGCCGCCGAGCTGCGCATACACATGGTGTGGGTCAAACGGCAGGAACTCGAAGCCGATCCGCGCCCCGAGGTTGCCGCCGACGAAGAGCACGAGCGGCCTATCGCTGTGACCGTCCAGCCAAGACGCGTCTGCCACTGGGGTTTAGTCGTTTGGCGCCCGCGTGCGTCGGAACTCATAGCTGCTCCCACGTCTGGGAATCGTCAGTGCTGATCCAGACGCGCGCCTCCAGGTCTTCGTGGACCGCCGCATACAGCGTCTCTGGGTCGTCTGGAGAGAACTCGATCATCGACGCACCGGCGGGGATCTCGACGGCATCCCAGGTCGCGCCGCCGTCGGTGGACCGCTGCGCCGCTCCGGTCGAGACGACGATGATGTCGGCGGTATCGGTCGGATCCCACGTCACCCACGCCGCTCCCTGGAGTCCGCCGAGCGCATCCCACGTCTTGCCGCCGTCGGTGCTCTCGGCCGCGCCCGCCCGCATGTCGGGGGCGACTATGTGGTCTGGGTCGTCGGGGTCGACCAGGATCTTGCCCATGAAGGCTCCGCCGACCTGCTCGTTGCGGACCTCCCACGTGTTCCCACCGTCTGTCGACGCCATGAACCCTGCGCCCGGTGACGCGGCGTAGACGACACCGTCTCCCGCACCGAGCGCATGGATGTCGGTGTTTGGCAAGCCGTCGTTGCGCATCTCGAACGTCTTGCCGTTGTCGGTCGACACCGACAGCCCGGGATGGCCGCCGACGTAGATGGCGTCGTCGGTGAACGCCCACCCCATGGCGTCGGCACCATTGAGGCTCTCGATCACCTCCCACGTCTCGCCCCTGTCGGTCGATACGGACACGCCTTGGTGGCTGCCGATGAAGAGGCGCTTCGGGTCCTCGGGATCGACCACTAGCGAGTGAAGGTCGGCACCCACGACAGGTAGCGACTGCGGGCCCTCGGGGACTGCGGGTTCGCGCTGCAGTAACGCAAAGGCGGCGATCGCGACCAACGCGGCCATCACGAACCAACCCGTCGCGCCGACGCGCTGGTACCACGGCTGTGGGGCACCTCGTCTGCGGTTTGTCTGCGGACGGGACTTGCCCTTCGATCCGCTCGGGCGTGGCGGCGAGGCGGTCTTAGCCACGGGTCGCCTCCTCCGGCTTCGACTCCAGCACCTGTGCGGCGCGCAGGCGAGCGACCTCTACGCGCAAAGCCGCGACATCCTCCTTCGAGACTGCGTCGCCAGTGTTGTTGGCTTTTCGGTTCATGAACATCGGTACGAACATCACGACCATCATCGCTCCGCATGCGAGCGCGGGGACCGCAGCCCAGAGCCATTCCATAGTCATTCCCCCTTCATGTAGTCGTCTCTGGTGTGCTTGTTGACCGCCGCTAGCTCGGCACCGGCTCGTAACCCAGACGTCGGATCGCGTCCTGGATGACATCTAGGTTCGTGCGGGTCTCGTCGAACACGACCTCCGTAGCTTGTTTGCGATAGGAGGTCTTCGCCTCATTGACACCGTCGAGCTCCTCGAGCTCCTCGTCGATGTTCATCGCGCAGCTACCGCAGTGCATCCCTTTGATCGCGAGTCGTTGCTTGGTCAAGCAGTACCTCCTTTGTCATCGACCACTGCGATCGTTCCGCCGTACATCCCCATCGCACAGCTGTAACGGATCTCACCAGGTTCCTGGGGAGGAAGCTCGATCGTCTCTTCGCCACTGATCGGGTACAGCTGGTCTTGGAACACCAGCGACAACGTGCACCCGCCTCCGGCATCCACGAACGTGAGGCGCGCCGGCTTGCCGGCAGCGATGCTGACGAGGCCTGGCGAGTAACCGCCGGCGCCCGCCTCGATCCGGACTTCCTGTACGCCGTTGTTGCCCATGACAGCCGCCACGGCTTCGTCCGGCGCGAAGAGCGAGTCCTTCACCGACGCGAAGGTGACGGGCGAATCAGCCAAACGAAGACCACTCTCCAGCGTGAGTAGAGCGATCGCGGCGATAGCGACCGCGGCGAGCTTGGTGAAGCGACTCTGCATGATGTCGCCAAGCTTCGTCGCGAAGTATCCAAGCAAGAAGAACAGCGGCGCGGTCGCCATCGTGAACGTGAAAAGGATCGCCGCACCTAGTCCAGGGTTGGCCGAGTTGATCGCGAGGACCATCATCGCTTGCGTCACCCCGCACGGGAGCAACACCGTCATCGCGCCAAGGGTTGCGGGCGCGAAAGCGCTCCCGCTCTTTGCTTCCTTGCGGATCCTGCGCGTTATGAACGCTGGTGGCTGCAAGACAACATGCCGGAAGATCGGATGCACCCTTAACAGGTGAAGAGCGGTAGCGAGCATGAACAGAGCGGTGAATATCTGGAAGAACCCGCGCGTCACCGGGCTCGGTTGGATCAAGGTTCCAAGCGCCCCCAGACCCGCTCCCAACAGCGTGTACGAGATCGTCTTGGAGGCGAGGAACCACAGGACCGGTTTCCCGTCGTGGCGTGGGAACCCGGGTTCGTCGCTCTCGCCCGACACATAACGCTGTCGGACCTCATCGAAATCATCGCCCTCGCGCTGTGTCACTGCCGTCGCGAGAAGCCCGCCTTGGACGGCGAGACACGACAATCCGCCGGCCGTGATCCCGGTCACCGCCACCAGAACAAGGTTGACCCTTCCGGCATCCGAGGGCACCCCCGGAGAGAACAGCGCGCTGAGCACGACCAGCGCGGCGATGCCCACCAGGGAAGCTGCGACGACACGACGTTGCCTCTTCTCGCGCGCGGCCACGAGCTCGTCGAACCGCTTTGTCCGCGCGCGGCGCTCACGCCGTGCTGCGTCCAGCTCTGGCGACGACTGAGCCTTGAAACGCTGTTTGGGCGCTCTGCGCCTGGTCTTAGGCATGAGCGCTCACCGGTGCCGCGTCGAGGGAAAGTTGACCGCGACCGTTCTTTCCGAACCTGCGCAGTCGCAGCGAGTTCGTCACCACGCTGACCGACGAGAACGCCATCGCCGCGCCGGCGATGATCGGATTCAGAAGTCCGAGTGCGGCGAGCGGGATCGCAGCGGTGTTGTAACCGAAGGCCCACCCGAGGTTCTGGTAGATGGTGCGAAGCGTCTGGCGCGCCAGCTGGATAGAGGTCACCACCCCCTGCAGGTCGCCCGACATCAGCGTGATGTCCGACGACTCGATCGCCACGTCCGTGCCGGTCCCGATCGCGATGCCGAGGTCAGCCTGCACGAGCGCAGGCGCGTCGTTGATCCCGTCGCCGACCATGGCGACGACCTTGCCTTCGGCTTGCAGGCGCTTGATCTCCGTGACCTTGTCCTCGGGGAGGACCTCCGCCAGGACGCGCTGGATCCCGACCTCGGTCGCGATCGCTTCTGCGGTCCGGCCGTTGTCACCGGTGATCATGGCGACCTCTAATCCCATGTCGTGCATCTGCCTCACGACCTCGCGGGCGTTGTCCTTGAGGACGTCGGCGACGCCGAGCACACCGCGAACCGATCCGGCCCAGCCGGCGAACACAGCGGTGCGACCACTCTCCTCCAGCGCCAGCGCCGCTTGCTCCAGCAACTCAGGGAGCTCGAGTCCCTGCTCGTACATCAGCTTGCGACGACCGACGAAGACGACGTCGCCGTCGAGCTCCGCCCGCACACCGTGACCCGTAACCGACGAGAAGCCGCTGGGATCGTTCCAGCTCAAACCCCGCTCGCGAGCTCCCGCGACGATCGCTTGACCGATGGGGTGTTCTGAACCCGACTCGGCCGCTGCCGTCCTCTCGAGAAGCAGCTCGTCTTGGACTGCGTCGCCAGCCACGACGTCGGTGAGGGTCATGCGGCCCTGGGTGAGGGTTCCGGTCTTGTCCAACACGACCGTTTGGATGCGGCGCGAGCCTTCCAGCACCTCGCCGCCCTTGATGAGAACACCCATGTCTGCGCCGCGTCCCGTCCCGACCATGATCGCGGTCGGGGTGGCGAGACCAAGTGCGCAGGGACACGCGATGATCAAGACCGCGACCGCAGCGACGAGCCCCGCACGCGCATCACCTGTCGCAACGATCCATGCTGCGAACGTCAACACTGCGATCACAAGGACGACGGGGACGAAGATCCCAGAGATGCGATCCGCGAGGCGTTGAACCGGCGCCTTACTGCCCTGGGCTTCTTCGACCAGACGCACGATCTGTGAGAGCGCCGTGTCGCTCCCTACGGCTGTCGCAGTGACGGTCAGAACACCGTTGGAGTTCACCGTCGCCGCGGCGACCTGGTCGCCCTCCTTCTTCTCGACCGGCACCGACTCTCCCGTCAGCATCGACTCGTCGACAGCCGAGTAGCCGGTGATGACCTCCCCGTCGACCGGGATCTTCTCGCCCGGCCGGACGCGCACGACATCGCCGACCTGCACCTGCTCGACGGGGACCATCCGCTCCTCGCCATCGACGACAACGCGCGCCTCCTTGGCGCCGAGCTCGAGCAGCTTCTTGATCGCGCTCGAGGCGCGACCCTTGGCCCGGGCTTCGAAGTAGCGGCCCAGGATGATGAAGGCGACGATCAGAGCTGCCGTGTCGAAGTAGAGATCACCACCGGCGAAGAGCTCATACGTCGAGTAGAAGAAGGCGGCAAGGGTTCCTATCGCGATCAGCGTGTCCATGTTCGCCGTGAAGGTGCGCGCTCGTTCCAACGCTGTGCGGATGAACGGCCAGCCGGCGTAGAACTGAACCGGCACCGTGAGCGCGAAAGAGGTCCAGCGTGCCCACGGCTCATGCATCGCGAACAAGCTGAGCGCGAACACGATCAGCCCGAGAGGCCAGCTGATGAGCACCAATCGCCACCACAGCTTCTGGTCGCGATCGTGAAGCTCCTCGGCCTCGACGTCTTCGGCAGACGCGGGAGCCACGTGGTAGCCAACCTTCGCGACCGCCTCCTCGAGCTCGCCGACGCTTACCGACTGGGGTCGGTAGGTGACATAGGCGCGGTTCGCGGCGAAGTTGACGCGCGCTTCTTCCACGCCTGGGTGGCGTGACAGCGTCCGTTCGACGCGTGCTGCGCAGGATGCGCAGGTCATGCCCGAGACCGACAGCTCTATCTCGTCGCCGACACCCACATCGCGGCGGATGTCATCGTTAGCGACACGAGCCTTCTCCGCCCGGCTCACCTGCGCGACTCCGCAAGGATTGACGGCTGCTGCTCGGGCGTCGATACCGTCGTACGGCCTACTCCCGATCCGGTGCCAGCCCGCAGAGCTGCGATCTCTTGGCGCAGTGCGGTTACCTCTTGTTTGGTCGCGGTCTCAGAGTCGCAACCGTGCTTCTTCCCGAACATCATCGGGACACATACAAAGAGCATCATGGCTGCGCAGGCCAATCCAGGTAGCGCGAGCCAAAGCCATTCCATCGTGTGGAACCTCCTCGGTCTAGGTCAGGTAGCGCCCATTTAGGGCGCGCGCGGCTGCCTAGACGGTGCGGGGAGGTCGGAACAGAGATGCCAGGGACACCGACGGCATGTCGGACTCACTGGGGAGAGAGATCTTGCTGGAGCTGAGGCCGAGCGCCAGGGCGAACAGGGAGAGGATCGCCAGGCACATCGCAAGAGAGATGGGCGCGTCGGGAGCGCACGCAGGACAGTCGCCACTCATATCCATGCCCATGCCCATCGCCAGCGGAAGCCCGACGACGAGCAAAAGCAATACGAGCGCTACAACCAAAAACCTCTTCATGTAGGGGTCACTCTAGCGGATGGCCTGGCTAACCGGCAGCGCTCTAGGTCTATGTTGAGCGCCATGGGAGGAGAGATGTCGTCGCCACGACGGGTTTTCGCAGTGCTGTGGGGAGCCTTCGGCGTGCAGATCGGTGGCCGTCTCCTAGACCTCCAGTGGCATCGAGCGCATCCAGAGTTCGAGACAGCGCAGGACCAGGTCACGGCACACTGGCTCGTATGGCTCGGGACGCTGCTCGTCATCGCCACCGCGGCAATCGCGTTGCGACCAGCGGGACCAGTCGGTATCGAACGCATCGGTTATCGGGTCACTCTGTGGTCGAACGTTATCTATCTGGTGCTCGCCGTGCTCCATTTCGTTCAACATCTGAATCACCACGAGGTTGACTGGACGCACGTCGGTCTCGCGGTTGCGAACGTTGCAGCCGCAGCGGGAGTATTCACCGTCACAGCAGGGACACTGCAGCGGCCACCGGAACAAGAGGTGGCTCGCTGATGCAAGCAAACGCTTCCGACCTCGACAGACGGAACGATAAGAGGCGCCGAGCGTGGGCGAGGCGAGCCCCTAAGTACGACCGATCGATCGGGTTCTTCGAGCGACGTGTATTCGGGAGCGAGCATCGGGCATGGGCGTGCGCGCAAGCGAAAGGCGAGACGCTCGAAGTCGCTGTCGGGACCGGGCTGAACCTCCGGCTCTATGACGCGGATGTCCGCTTGACCGCGATCGACCTGAGCCCTGAGATGCTGGAGATCGCCAAGCAGCGGGCGCATGAGATAGAGCGCGTGGTCGATCTCCGGGAGGCAGACGCGCATCATCTTCCCTTTGTCGACGCCTCCTTCGACACCGTCGTTTGCACCTATTCCCTATGCAACATCCCCGATCCTCATCGAGCCGTCGGCGAGATGAAAAGAGTCCTCCGCCCGGGAGGCCAGCTGGTTCTCGTGGATCACATCCGCAGCTCGGTCAAGCCGGTGCTGTGGCTTCAGAAGCTCATCGAGTTCTTCTCCATGAGGATCGAGGGCGAGCACATGACTCGGCGCCCACTCGAGCAGGTAAAGGCCCACGGGTTCACCGTCACCCAACGGGAGCGTGTTGGACCGGGAGCAGTTGTCGAGCGTCTAGTTGCGGTAAGAGATTCCTAGAGGCGCCAACAATCTGCTTGTTCGCGCAGCCTGCCGCGTCCTCCTTCACTGCAGGTCCGAGCCGGCGGCGTTTAGTTCCCCACGACTGGGCAGGGGCCCAATCTGGTGACCCGCTTGAGCACGAACCCTCCACAACCGGGTGCACAACACAGCTTGAGCGAGGACCACAGGATGAGCACGAACATGCGAGGCCGAGGCCCTCAAGACCCCGCGTCAGACAAGGTGCTCGCTCGGCGCGCGCTTGCTCGGATAGCGGCGATCGCCTTCCTGGTGCCGCCGGAGCGATCCACACGGCACAGATACGAATCCACCTCGCCGAATGGAACGTGGCCGGGTTGTTCTTCATCGCATCCGCCCTCGCCCAGGTTGGGCTCGCGGTAGCGCTCACCCGCGGCATGAATTGGGGGGCGCGAGACGTTCGCGGTCTCGTTCGCTCCTTCAGCACGCCACCTCCGAGGAAGCTGATCATCGGCGTAATCGGTACCTCCCTGGCTTTGATCGGGGTGTGGGCGATCTCCCGCACCGCCGGGATGCCTTTCGGACCAGACGCGGGAACACCTGAGCCGGTGAACCGGCCGGACTCGTTGGCGACGATGTTCGAGTTGCTGACGCTTGGCGCAATGCTCCCTCTGCTGAGCCGCACATCCACCCGGCGGACGTCTTGGGTGCCACGGCGAGCGCACACGGTGATCGTGGGCGCCCTTCTGATGTCCACGCTCGCCACCACGGCGGTAGCGGTCCAACCGGTGACCTGCGACATCGCGCCTCACGCGGAGGAGCAGTTAACTGAGAAGGAAAAGTCGAACCAAGCGCTGATCGACGCGTTCGTTAACCACGGCAAGGCTGGAGGGCATTCCGCAGATGGACTCGAACACGACGAGCAGGAACAGCCTGATGCTCACGCTGCAAGCGACGAGCCGGTAGACGACCACTGTCACTAGTCTTCGCCTGCACGAAGGCGCTATGAGAAAACGACTAGGTGAGCCATGTAGGTCGGTACTCAAAGCCCCGTAGGCTCTCTGCGGGAGACCTACGGGGAGGGCGGATGAATAAGCGGGCTGCTGGATGCAGAGGGTTGAGGACCGCCGCCGGTCTCGATCTCCTTGCGAGGATTTAGGAGGTCCCATGCCCTTTTGGAAACGGAAACTCGACCCCGAGCTAGAGGTCGCGAAGACGGAGGCCGAGAACGCGCTGCCGCCCGGCTGGGAGATTCATGTCGTCGATCCCGAGTCGTTCTGGGTGCCCGCCGGGAAGGTCGTGACCTACGGCATCTCCGCCTACAGCCCCGCGGGAGAGAAAGCGCTTGTCGTCGCGGTAGGCGAGGTAAATGCCTATCGGCAACTTACGCGTCTGATGCGCGGAGAGTTGGAGAAGACCGAGAGCTGGGCAGTTCCGTTGGGTCCGCCCGAGAGAAAGGAGAAGAACTCCACCGGGATGGTCTGGGACGAGGAGAACCCCGAGGTCGTTGCGGCGCGCTCTGCGCTGGAGGCAGAACTCCCCTCCGACTGGAGCGTCTTCTTCACCGATCGCGAGAAGTTCCGCTTTCCCGACGGGCACATCAAGGTCTTCGCGGTGTCGATCGCCGGGCCAGCGGGAGAGGGTGAGCTAGTCCTCGGCTTGAGCGAGGCTCACGCTTACGAGCAGATGATCCGTCGCCTCCGCGGGGAACTTGAGACGGCCGAGGGCTGGGCGCCCAGCTTGGAGAGCTTCACTCAGGTCTAAGAGTGATGACTCAGCGGCCTTGGGTGAGTTTTGCGTTACTCCCGATGAGCCTGCGCTCAGGTGGTTGCCGGAGTGTCAAGCATCACCCGGAGCACGACACTGTGAAGTCTCACCGCCCGTGCTCGTGCCCCCGGCAGGATTCGAACCTGCGACACCAGGTTTAGGAATGCGATAGCTATCGATCTCCCGACCTGCTCCTTTGGTTAAAAACGGCCTCTGACCTGCGTTTTCTTTCATGGTCATTCATGGTTCCTTGTGGTTGTTTTCGGTTCGCTCGCGGACTTTTTGCGGACTTTTTTCCGATGGGAACGAGGATCTGAATCAGAGACCCTCCCTCGGGCGGGTTTGCTCCCTGACGAGCCAGATTGCAGGAAGAGCGCAACCTCGCCCGTGTCGCCGTCGGTCACGTAGCGGCGGATTGCCTGTTCTGCGAGCGCGCTAGCTCGTAGTAGCGGCCACGGAGCGCCATCAGATCCTCGTGGGAGCCGCGCTCGACGAAGCGGCCGTCGTCCATGACCAAGATCACATCGGAGCGAGCGATCGTGCTGATCCGATGCGCGATCACGATCCGGGTAGACGGGAGGTCCTCGAGGTTCGCGTAGATCTGCGCCTCCGTGACGGAGTCCAACGAGCTGGTGGCTTCGTCGAGCAACAGGATCGCGGGTTCGTGAACCAGCGCCCGGGCGAGGGCGATCCTTTGGCGCTGCCCTCCCGAAAGCGACGACCCGCCGTCCGCGACTATGGTGTCGTATCCGAGAGGCATCAGGGCTATGTCATCGTGGATGCAGGCCAACCGGGCCGCCGCCTCGATTTCGTCGAGCGACGCGTCCGGCTTCGTCAGCGCGATGTTGGCGCGGATGCTGGTCCCGAACAAGAAAGAGGTCTGAGGCACGATACCGAGCTGCCCCCGCACGGATCCCGCTTCCAGTTTTCTCAGGTTCCGCCCGTCGTAGAGCACGGCCCCCGAGGTTGGCGGATAGAGGCCGAGCACGAGGTGCGCGAGCGTGGACTTGCCCGACCCCGACCTCCCGACTATCCCGATCGTCGTCCCGGGCTGTATCTCCAACGACACGTCCTTGACGACGTCCGGCTCGTCGTCGCCATACCTGAAGGAGACGCTCTCGAGCGTGATCCGGCCGGTGAGTTGTCCGGCGGGCTCCACATCCTCCGGGTTCTGCTCTGGTGCCGCATCGAGGACGTCGTTGATGCGCTCCATGTAGCTGCCGAGCACCTGCATCTGCAACCCATTGATCACGAGGTTCGAGAGCGGCGTTAGGAACCCAGTCGCGAGCGCGGTCAGAGCCAGCATCGTTCCGAGGCTGAGGTTCCCGTTCAAGACACCGAGGGTTCCGACTACCAAGACCACCACCGGAGATAGAACGCGCAGCGCGGTGGTGAGGGTCTCGATGATCGTGTTCATTCGGCCCCGTGCCACCGATGCGTTCACCTCGTCCACGAACAGGTTCGACCATTGCGACACCGCGCGCGCTTCGGCGCCCACCGCCTTCAGCGTTTCGATCCCGGCGACCAACTGGGCGAGGTAACCCTGTGATCGCGCCTGCGCTTGGAGGTTCTCCGCCATCAGTCGCTGGATGGACCGGTGCGCGAGCAGCGGGATGGACATCTGCAGCGCGCCCAGCACCAGAACGACCGCACCCATCGGCGGGCTCTGAGCGAATATCAGGACGAGGTATCCCGTGACGAGGATTCCGTCGAGCAGCGATGAGATCGTGCCGGTCGTCAAGATCTCTCGCACCGTCACGTTCGAGTTGAGCCGCGTCATTAGATCACCGGTCGAACGCTGAAGGAAGAAGCGATACGGCAGCTTCACGAGATGGCCGATGAAGCTGGACGACAAGACCGTGTCCAGATGCGCCCGCACCGCCAGCAACAGATGCCCGCGGACGAACGTCGAGAACATGTGGAACAACACCATGACGAGCAGTCCAGAGGCGACAACGAAGAGCAGCGTTCTGTCGCCGAATGGAACTACGCGATCCACCACGACCCCCATCAGGATCGGCGTAGCCAGCGCGAACAGCTGGATCAGCAGCGATGTCACAAAGACTTTCCACAACACGCGCGACTGACTCAGCAGTGGCTTGACGTAGCGCCAGGCTCCACTGGCACGGCCGTGTCCGGGATCGAAGGCGTCTCCCGGCCGCAGCTCGATCGCGACGCCGGTGAACGACTTCGAGAATCGATCCAAGGGAACGCGGATCCTGCCGACGGCGGGGTCCAGCACCTCGACACCGCCCCTGGTCACGCGGTCGAACACCACGAAATGGTTGAACTCCCAGTGCAGGATCGCTCCGCGCTGTAGGTATGACAGCCCGTCGAGATCGACACTCACGCCGCGGGCTTCCATCCCGTACGAACGAGCCGCTTCGAGGATCGCGGCCGCGTTGACTCCCCCTCGGGATGTCCTCGTGGCGCGCCTGACCTCTTCGGGAGTGACAGTGCGTCCGTGGTAAGCAAGCGTCATGGCGAGGCACGCCGCGCCGCAGTCACTCACCTCTAGCTGCTGGTAGTAAGGGATCCGCTTATGCATCGCCGTCCCCGAACAGGGAGCTGAGACCCGGCACGAGAGAGACGATCACCGGCTCGCGCTCGACGAGGATGCGGCCGCTGCCACTGGTGGTAGAGGATGTTTCCGCCGATGTGATGACCGCGACCGAGGCGGTCGCGACATCGACGCCGTAGCGCGTTCTCACCTGCGGCGGTTGGATCGCGGACTCGCCGGATGAGACCACCTGCGCCGACGACCCGCCCAGGTCGACTCGCTGTCCGGCAGCGACGTCGCCGGCGGCGGCGGCCGGAACCAGCACGACGACTCTGCCCTCTTCATCGCTGCCGACGGGCCCCCTTGCGTAACGCTCGATCTCGATCGTGGTGACCGCGACGAGCGCAGCGAGGAACACCAAGACCAGCACGTAGAAGGCGGCGGTCGTCCAAGGTGGCGCAACGCGAACGACAGCACCGGGCCCGCTCTGCCGGGCCCGGTGCTGGAGCGCCTCCGGCCTGAAGATCGTCGATTCAGCGCGGTCCGCCCGGTCCTCTTTCGCCACGTCACCTCCTCGGGAAGGAGTTCAGGCTACCGACCTCGAACTAGTGCCGAGCGTCCGGGTACTTGCGGGTTGCAAGGAACCAGACGAAGCGGCACAATCCCGTGGCTAGCGGTAGACCGAGGAGGACGAATGAGCGAGGCAACATCCCAGATCCGTGAGCTCTTCATCGAGGAGTTGGCCGAGGTGCACGGTGGCGGCCCCGTCGAGGAGCTGATCGACAAGCTCGGCGGCAACACCACGCATGCCTGCTGCGAAGAGGGCCCCGACGGCTGCTGCGCCGACGGTTAACGCCGACTCCAGGAGGCAAGGAATGAGCAACGAGACAGAGCCGATCCGCGAGCTGTTCATCGAGGAGCTCGAAGAGGTCACCGGCGGCAACAACAAGATCAAAGAGTTCATCGACGACAACCTCCAGACGACCTACGCGTGTGGTGAGGAGGGCCCCGACTGTTAGCACCTCCGCCACCCGTAGCTCGGCAGCGAGAGAGGGGACGAATGAACGAGGACTCCATCCGCGAGCTGTTCATCGAAGAGCTCGTCGAGGTCCAAGGCGGCGCACCGGAGGCCTCCGCAGAAGCCACGCTGGACACCACTCAGGCGTGCTGCGAGGAGCTGATCTGGGACGACTGCTGTCTGTAGGAAACGCCCGCAGCATCCATGCTTGAACGCGCCGCCCTTCGGGGCGGCGTGTTCGTTTAAGCGTAGGTTGCCTGCAACGTGAGCGCACGCACGATCCCGGCCGACGGCCCGGACGCGGCTCTATCTCGCGTTGCGAGCCACCTGAAGTTGTCGCATCCCTCCGCACAGATCAGCCACGCGATAGCCACGCACCCTCGGCCGTCTTCTCTGTTGGCGTTGATTGACGTCGGCCGGATGCTCGGGATGATTCTGACGCCGGCGAAGACCGGCGAGTCGGGACTCGCGACTGTGCCACTGCCGGCGGTCGTGCACTTCAACAGCTCGTGGGGAGGCGGTTTCGGTGTGCTCGAGCGCGCGGAGGGTGACTCCTTCCAGGTGTGGGACAGCGTCAACGGCAGCCAGAGGATGCATCGAGACGTCTTCTTGTCGCATTGGTCCGGCGTCATCGTCATCGTCGGCGAGCCGAAGGAGACGGAGGTGTCCGGCAATCCCGGGCTGCGCCGAAACCTCGCCGCCAGCCTCTCGGGCCGGCCGCGTCCTCCGGCCGTAGTGGGTGACCCCGCGGCTCGCTTCGTCCAAGGTCTCTTCGTCGCCCTTGCTGTTGGGCTGCTTGCCGCCACGATCCTGGCGCAGCCGCCAGCAGCGCGCGTGACCGCCGGCGCGCTCGCGGTCTTGTCTGCCGCAGGTCTGGCCGTCACGGCGTTGATGACGGTCGCGATCTCCGACTACGCCGGTCCCTTCTCGCCCGGGCTCTGCCGCCGAGGCCGCTTCGTGGATTGCGAAAGCGTGTTGACGTCGCGCTTCGCGAACTTCCTGGGGTTCCCGCTGAGCGAGCTCGGCAGCGCCTTTTACGGCGCGATCCTCCTCCTGCTAATGGCGGCGTCGGTCCCCGGCGCGCCCGACGCCGTAGCCGCGGCAGGCGTCGTGTTCATCTTCTCGATTCCGGTGGCGGTCGGGCTGATCGGGACCCAGGTGTTGATGCGGCGGATATGCATTCTCTGTGTGGCCGTGCATGCGGTGAACATCACATCGGCTGTCGTGGCTTGGTCGTATCTGACCCAACGCCCACCGTCACCCTCGCGCATGCTCGCCCCTCTGATGCTGCTGGCCATGTTCTTCTTGCTCCTGCTGTTCTTCGCGATCCCGTACCTGAAGACCTCCCGCTCGCTAGCGCGCCTTTCGCAGACGTACCGACGCATGTCGCGATCGCCCTTCGCGTCGTTAGCTCAGCTGGCGACGGAAGAACCAACGGACCTCGAGGGAGCCGATGTAGGGGTGCGCCTCGATCGGTCGTCGGCCTCCGACGAACTCGTGGTGTTCATACATCCCTCGTGCAAGCAGTGCGGGCCCGTGGTGCGTGAGATCAGATCACTGGTGCCGAACCGGCAGATCCGCCTGTTCGTAGCGGTCCCGCCGAAAGCTCCAACCGACGGCGAACGACGTATGTGCGAGGCGGTGATAGCGGCGGGACTGGCGGGTGGCCCCGAAGCGATGGTTGCCGCGTATGACGCCGCGAAAGAGAGTTTCCGCGATCTACTGACCGACGATCCCGTCGCCCGCCTCGCCTCGCGGTTGCAGGTTCCGCTCGAACGGCTAAGTGAGGTCGCGGCGGAGGCGACGCGTATGACGCGAGCAGCCGAGGCCTTCGCCGATCGCCACGTGGAGGGGACGCCCGCCGTGTTCGTCAATTCACTGCCGTTCCGCGGCCCTGTCGCGCACCTGGTGACGTTGTTGAACCAGCACGACCACCTGCTCCCGCGTCGCCGCGATCCGGAGGTGTCGGTATGACGCACCCGATCGCGTTGACCCGAAGAGCGGACGTGTCGCCATGACGCAGCCGATCGCGCTGATCGGGGCGCCTCAGGACGCGCACATCGCGGCGGTCGCGAGCGCGTTGGAGGACAGGGGGGCCGAGGTCGTCGTCGTGGACACGCTGAAGTTCCCGGGCGCCTACCGGATATCGCTGCGCGATCGCCTCGACGCGATCGAGGTGGAGGGTCGGTCACTAGCGCGCCCGGCCGCCGTCTACATCCGCGACGTCTATTCGAGCGCGCTGTCACCCGGCGTCGATGTCGCCGACGAGATGGAGCAGCACTGGCGGCGCACTCTCGTTGCTCTGCGCGAGAAGGCACAGGTGCTGTTCTCGTTGCTGGCTCGGTGGGCGGAGCTGGGCGTCCCGGTGTACAACCCGCCGTCGCCGGAGTGGCGGCTGGCGAAACCTTTCCAGCTCGCGGTGCTCGAGCAGGCGGGGCTTCCCGTACCGCGCACCCTGTGGACCAACGATCCCGTCGAAGTGCGGCGGTTCGCGGACGGCGGACGGATCGCCTACAAGCCGGTCGCCGGAGGAGCGGCGACGAAGGAGCTGCGCCCCGAAGACCTGACCGACGAACGTCTGCGAACGCTGCGAGGAGCCCCGGTCACTTTCCAACAACTCCTCGAAGGAGACAACTTCCGCGTCTACTGCCTCGATGGTGAAGTGATCGCGTCTTTGCGAATCACGTCCGACGCCTTGGACTTTCGGCAGAACGAAGAGGTGGTCGAACAGACGACGCTCCCGGATCATGTCCTTGCCGGCTGTCTCACGGCCGCTGACGCCCTAGGCCTCAGGTGGACCGGCATGGACCTGCGCGAGGACGCACGCGGCACCCTGCGCTTCCTGGAGCTGAACTCGTCGCCGATGTTCCTGGGGTTCGACGGCCGGGCCGGAACGGGCATACTCTCCGCCCTGGTGCGCCGCCTCGCTTCTTTCACCTGACCTTCTGGGTTAACTGCAGAATCCCACGGTTCAGCGTCGCGGAGCGAGAGTGTTTGGACCGGGAGCAATTTTCGAGCGTCTGGTCGCGGTAAAAAAGCCCGTAGAGCAGCGAGATCCTCCGGCTGGCTGCGCTACCGCCTGGGAGTGGGTTCGAGACGCGATTCAGTAGTTGCGGTTCCATCTGATCGGACACCGCTAAACTGTCGAGATGCAATCTGTTGCGCCGGCTCGACCCGAACTCCAGTAGCACGCTGGCACGCACTCGAGCGAGGACCCCACACGATGAGCACGAAGATGCTGAGGCCGTCAAGACGACCTCAGACAAGGTGCTGGCTCGACGCCGTCGCTCGGATATCGCCGATCGCGTTCCTGGGCGCTCCGCTCTACTCGCGAAGTGCCCCCTGTCAACGTCGCCTGATCGTTGACTCTCTTGGTCCGCCTGATGTTTGACATGTAGCCCATCTGCCCTGACCTTGCGAACGTAGTTGCCTTACATCGCTAGGCTGCCCTAGGTCCGTTGCGGTCGCGCTGCGGGTCGTTGCAGATAGGTTCGTCTGAATACGTGCAGAAGGTCTCCAACGCTTGACCCCGCAGTAGGAGCCACCACAGATCTCACCCTATGTTTCGCCGGCTCGCGTGTTCTTCAGCTGCCGCGTTCGCCAGACCGGGATTGTCGGCGAAACAATCAGCGTCGCAAACGACCCCTGTGAGCCGTCGCTTCACGACATCAGATCCCGCACATTCCTCGTACCAGTCGAACGTTGCCGTTCCAGAGCAGCCCGGTGTCGGGCACTCGTCGACGGTGCTGTACAGATGATCGTCGACCGGCATCTCGCTCTCCTTACAGCACGAGGCAGACTCTACGTATTACGAGGGTTACCGGCCCCGACGAGGCCGCCGCGGCGTGATTCTGCCGCCCGATCGCCGGTTAGCCACGCGAGGACCCCTTTTCATTGCTCGATCGCCTCGATACCCGCGCGATAGGCGGCCGCGCTCTCGTGGACCTCACCCACGGCCGCGTGCAGATCGCCTAACAGCTTGTACGTCGACGCGGCGTCCGTGCCCGCGCCGGCCAGCACGTAGAGGTCGATGGCCCGCCTGAGATGGCCTTTCGCTTCGGTGGGGTCGCGCTCTTTGATGCATAACCCGAGCTCCCTGAGATTGAGCGCTCGCTCGGTGAAGTCGCCGCCTTTCAGATACGGCTGCGCCTCGCGCAGGAGGTCCTCGGCCTGCGAGCTGTTCCCGGAGACCCGCTCCAGACGTCCGAGCTCGTTGAGCGTCCTAGCCACATCGGCGGGGTGATCGGCCGCCTTGAACGCCAGGAGCGCGTCGGTGAGGTCCGCTCGCGCTCCGTGAGCATCGCCCTTGTCGATTCGCACGATGCCTCGGTTGAGCTTCGCGCTGGCCGCGTCGAGCTCCCAGCCGATGGTCAGGTAGGATTCCTCGGCGCGCCGCAGCGCGTCCAACGCGTCGTCCATCCGCCCCTGTTCGTAGAGCGAACGCGCGACATTCATGTTCATGCAGGCGAGCTGCTCGGCGTCGCTCACCCGTGGTGCCAGTGCTTGAGCTTCCTCGGCTGCCTTTGCCGCCTTATCTTTGAGCCCGAGGGCGGAATAACAGTTGACGAGCGCGGCTTGGGTGCGCATGGTCGCGGTGGGATCGGGCACTCCCTGCCAATCTAGTTCCAGCAGGTAGGTCTCCAAGATGTGGACCGCGAGGCGGGGATTTCCGAGTCCCTGATGGCACCGGGCGACGCCCGCCATGGCCTGAAAGGCGAGGTGCGGAGGGTGGCTCCCCCATAGGCGTTCGGCCTCCGCGTACAGCTGGAGCGCCGTGTCGATCCGGTTGCGGCCTTCCTCGATGCCGCCCAAGATCTCGCACGCCCTTGCCTGCACTCTCGTGAGGCCGAAGAGGTTCGCCTTCTCCGCTGCATCCTTCGCCAGGAGCTCCGCTCTGGCGTCGTCACCGACCCGGATCGCCTCGCGCGCCTCTTGAAGGGCGAACTCGGCCGCAATCTGATCCTTGCGCGACCGCCCCGTCACGAGCTCGTCTGGCTCAACCCCGAGCCGGTTCGCCACGTGGGCCAGCACCTTCTGGGTCGGTCGCCGGGTGCCGGACTCGATGAGGCTCAGATATGAGGCCGAGATAACAGGTGCGCCGAGTTCTGCCTGAGACAGGTGTCGCTCGCGCCTCAGGCGTTTGATCCGGCCGCCAACGTCGGTCCAGTCAACCGCAACTTCACTCACGCCGCTTCGTTCGCTTTCGTTCACGCGCAAAAAAGAGGTCCCTTCAGACAGGTGTTAAGTCTCTCTTTACGAACTGTAACCCAAGTGTCATGTAGCTCATTGGAAGGGGGTGAGGGAATGATCCGCAGATTACTCGTTTCTTTGGCGGCAGGGCTGCTCCTAGCGGGAGCGTCTCCGGCGATCGCAGTTGCTGCTCCGGTCGGCGACGTCTGCAGCATCGAGGTTCTCGGCTGGAAGGCCTGCTGACAACGGCGTGAGGTCGTGGAGGCCCCGGCGGTGCGCGGGCCTCCACGGTCATTGTGGTTCTTCGCCCAGATTTATTTTGCAGAGTGTCATGGACGATGTCGAAAAAGAGCTACTCTCATTCATCGGCCCCGACCGGCGTCAGCGTGTCTGGTGCGAGATGCACCAGCCATGAACCGCTCCATGCAGTTGACGGCCCAGAGCGTGAAGCTATGTTCACCAACACAGGCGCGGACACGATAATGCCTATCCAGGATTCCATATGCTCCACATGAGGCTGTTGCTGACGGAGAAGCGGCTGTGCCGGATGGTGAAGTTCTGTACGGCCGCGGTTTGCCTATCTGTTTTAGCGTCGTGCTCCGTACCGAATGGGTCGCTGGCTACCAACGATTCTGCGCGCAAGGAACAACCTCCCTCTCAGGCGGAGCCCGAGGCCGAGAAGCGCGGTTCGCCCTCTCTTCGAGACTCGATCGCAGCGGAGGAACGCAAGTCAGTGAGAGCGGAGGAACCAAAGGGGTCTGGAGATAAGGGATCCACGGGAGGCGACGAAGCAGCCAAGGAAACGGGTCAGGAATTTCGCTCCGAAGCTGACGACGCCGCCAACGACCGGCAGGGCGCCGGTAGGAGCCCCTCGTATAGCGATATCGTGCGGATAGAGCTGAATCAAGCGCGCGAACAGCTCGACATCACGACCGTCTTCGCTGGGAGGATCCCTCAAAACGAGCGAGAGGACCGTCTTCTTGTAGTTGGTTTGTCGCTGACAACAATTGATGGTTCTGAGCGAGTCGTCATTGCGTTAGAGGGATCTTCCTCTGGGTGGGCGGCGGCGGTATTAGAGGATGGGTCACGCCAGCGCCTAGAAAGTCCGCCAGTGGCGGCCGGCAAGCAACTGCGAGTGTCAGTGTCTTCGCGTGAATTGCGTGGAAGAAGATCATTTCGGTGGAGCGCGCAAGCCCAACTCCTAGAATTCACCTCTCAGGGTCTGCAGGAAATCAGCCGCGACCGCGCCCCCAACCAGGGGGAGGTCCTGCATGGTGAGGGCGCTCCATAAACCGCAATGGGTGGTCGCTGTGGAAAGTTCCTCAGAATCGGGTCAGAAGTGGCTGTTCCTCGAACTGTCCCCGGCCGCCCACGCACGGCAGAAACGCATCTTTCATTGCTGCGATCAGACGATCAGCTCGGTTTCGCACCGACGCCGGGAGTCGTACGTTCGGTCGGACACCGGCAGGAGCTGTTGGTGGAAGGCGAATGAAGGCATCTAGGTGCGTCACTCTTGTCCGATCGGTATCTCTGGGTAAATGACGGTTTGAAACTCTGTGTGTGACTACGTGCAACATAATGTGTTATATATCCCTTACGCTCACCCAGACCGGGTGAAACGGACGGGGAGGTAAGGCGTGCGACTTCGCATTGGGTTGGCTGCGAGCCTATTGGCAGCAGTACTCGTTGTTCCGGGGACGGCTCAAGCTAATGAAGTGGAGCCCCAGGATCCCGGAGTGGATGTCCCCTCTCTAGAGGTCGGAAGCAGTTCGTGTTACGTCACGACCCCCGGTTTTGGCGCCGGGTTCAACCAATACGGCCCCTACGCCTACTTCGGCTCTGGGTATGTGTACTGCCCGCTCGTCTGACGAGCCCTAAAGCCGAGAGCACTAGCTGATCAAGGAACCGGGGTCTCGTCCCAACCTGGGGGCGGGACCTCGGTTCATGTCTCAGGCATGTGCGGGCCAACCCTTGGCCGGCACCCGGTTCGAATTCTCGGGAAGGAAATAACCCAGTAAGAGCGAATGTGTCACAAGAGTAGTTAAGGATCGCCAAAGTGGGCCCGGGCACCCGCAGGTGCATCAGGAGGAGGTGGCTACTATGCCGAAGAGGACCATCGGAATGATTTTGGGGCTCCTCGTGCTTTCTGGCTCCTTGTCCTCCGGGGCCGCGGCAGGAGCGAGGCCGAGGGTAGAGACAGGACGATACGACGCGCCAGGCGGGGTAGCCGGAGTGATAGGTGGCTCTGTGTCGGGTACGCGGATCGGAAGTGTCGATTTCCACGGTGGTCCCGAGCGCTTCCTTTCGATAGATATAAAGGACCTGACCGGGCAGCCGGTGGCGGCAGATGTAGTGCAATTCCTCGGCGACAGCAACGTCAGCACTGAGGAAGAGGACGCGCTGCGTCATTCGGTTTGTGGAGCAACGAAGAAGCCCTTGCGCATCAAACCCTTTATCGAGGTTCGCGTCTTCATCTATGCGGGTCCCTGTGAAGACGGGACCCCAGCCGCTGCTACGGCCGGTGAGGTAACCGCTACCTTCGAACACTCTCGACCACGGAAGGCTTGACGAAACCTTCCGTCAGGCTGGACACGGGTTTCAGATTGGCACGTACCCACGTCGGGCTAAGGCATCTGACACTGACGATTCTCATTGCATGGATAGTGGGCGCGTCGACAACGGCCGCTGCCGCTTCTGAGGGTACGGTCGTCGCTAAGCGCCAGCGTTCCTACACGGTCATTGCCGTCGTCGACAGTGGGATCAATCCCTATCACAGGGACTTCCGGCGCCCTGGGCTGGACGTTCATCCCGGCTCCTACATCGAGGGTTACCCAGGCGAGGCTTCGGCTATGAACCTCGCTTTGCGATCCCCTTCTTTCGAGGTCGCTATGAAGAAGGATGCTTCGAGCTGGAGTGAAGTGCGGTCGGGGCGGCTTTATTGGATCCCGGGAACTAACATCGTCGGATTCATCGATTTCGCGGGAGAGGATTCTGCTCGACGCGGATACGATATCAACGGCCACGGCACGGCATCGGCCTCTATAGCAGCGGGCCGCTTCTCCGGGCCCGGTACTGGGGATGTCTTGTTGGTCTCCGTTACTGGTCTCGTCGAAGGGCTGAAGTGGGCGTCGCGGCAACCGTGGATCGACGTGATCACCAATTCCTGGGGAACTCTCTTCCCCCCTGGGCCCGTAGGTGGAGAGGCCGCGGATGCGTCACGAGCCGCGGTTTCTTCGGGAAAGATCGTCTGCTTCGCGAGTGGGAACTTCGCGTCACCGTACATCTATCAGGACTCGCAGGGTCCCTCATGGAATGTGAACGTGGGAGCCGCTTCCGAAACCACTCGAGGGGAGCACTACTACACGTCATACCCAAATGACGTCCTCGGTCTTTCTGGAAGACCCGCCGCGTCGAATTCGTCGATGACCAAGACGGTGACGTTTAGTGGCACCAGTGCTGCCGCACCAGCGGTGTGTGGACTCATCGCGAAGACCTTGGCCGACGTGAGAGACCGTCTTGGGGATCATGTGGAGGGTCCTCACGGACGCGGTCTTGCAGTGGGCGAACGTACGAATCGGGGTCCCCTGAGAGACGGGGTGTTGGACCGAAAGGAGCTGGAAGACGCTATTCAGGCGACGGCTGTTCCGGCCGAGACAGCTATGCCGGATCCGGACGATCCGAATGCGGTCCCGGCATTGCCGATCGCCGGCTTCCTGAGGGGCGGCTATGGCATCGTAGATGAAGCATCGGCTCGTGACGCTCTTCGCGTGATTCTGTCTCGAGATCCCCGACCGGAGCGCTCCCTGGAGGACTGGTGGATCGAATCGACGGACGAGGTTCGGGACGCCATCTGGGGGAATCCACCTTGACGCGTCTCGGCTAGCTGGCGTGGCAGGAGTTTCAGTGCGGCCGCGGCACAACCCCGGTCCGAGCGGGCGTGGCTACTGAAGGAACGTCGTGGTGGGGAAGCCCGGAGGTTGTAGGGCCGGGGAATCTCTCTTCTAAGCACGCACCTCGAAGAGTGCCAAGCCTTTCCGGTACTCCGTCAGCGCCTGTTTCTGGTTGCGCGCTGCGAGAAGGTCACCGAGGTACGCGTGTGTTAACGCTGCTTCAACCCGTTCCTCCGCGCGCGTAAAGATGTCGATCGCTTCCTCTAATGACTTCCGGGCACCACGAGCGTCCCGTTGGCTCAGCGCTAATCCCTGCTCGCGCTTCGAACGAGCGAACTCTCCGAGATCGCTATCACCCGCCGCGCTGATCCCTCGCTCGACAAGCTCTAATGCCTCATCGATGTTTCCTGCTGCCCTCTCGACTGCTGCCAACTCGTTGCAGGCCCGTGCCTCGTCTATGGGACTCAGCGAGCCGAAGACGTCGAGCGCGGTCGTCAGCTCTTTACGTGCTTGAGTGAGTCGGCCTCTCTCCTTGAGGAAGATCCCGCGCGCCAAACGAGCGGCTACTCGGGATCGTGCGACTCCGCGGGTGCGACCAACCTGGTCAAGGACTACGACTACGACTACCTCGACCGGATGAGGACGTTCGCCGGCTACGACACCTCCAACAATGTCAAGACCGACGAGGCGAGCTACGTCTACGACGCTCTCGACCGGGTCTGGGAGCAGACCGAGAAGCACGGTCTCAACGCGACGCCCAAGGCCAAGACCACGACCTTCTCCTACATAGGCTCACCAAGCTGGTCGCCGGCGAGGAGATCACGGGCGACGCGCAATCCTCATCCAAGACCTACTCCTACGACGTCTACGGCAACCGCATCGCCATGCAGGACAAGAAGGTGGGCACCACCACGCCGCAGGACTATCTCTACGCCTACGACGTGCACGGCTCGGTCAGCATGTTGGTCGACGACGGGGGAGCCTCCGCGCCGTCGGTCAAGGCGACCTACGGCTACGACGCCTACGGCGAAGAAGACAAGGCTCTGACCACCGACTCCGAAGAGAGCAGCGGAGCCACAGGCAACAAGGATCCGCTCAACAGCTTCCGCTACACGGCCAAGCGTTACGACACCGGCTCCGACAGCCTCGACATGGGGGCGCGCAGGTTCAGCCCAGATGTGGGCCGCTTCATGCAGCGCGACCCGTTCCTCGGAGCGCTCACCAACCTGCGTCTCCGGCCGCGTGTGCGCTATTCACGAGGCGGTGGTGGGCAAGGCCAAGTCGGTTATCAATTCCATCACCTTGTGGTCGCCCCAGTAGCGACTGTGCGTCCACACCAAAGGCACAGGCATGACCGGATACCCATGATCGATGTTGACCACGAAATTTTCTTTGGCTTCCTGTCGCAACTGGGAGGTCGGTGGGATCTCATGGTGCCTGTAGTTCTTCACAGATTGTTCCGGGGGGTTGAAGGTCGTGATCGGGTTCGCGACGACGTCGTTGGCGTACCACAGGTTCAGCCACGCGATCTGCTCCGCTAGCTTCTGAGTGGGTTCGATCAGGCGCTGGGAGGCGTCCTCGTCGACCTCCTTTCGCCGCTCTAGGAAGTAGCGCACCTTCTCCAGGGCTGTTCCGAGAGTGACGAACACCTCGATCCGGGAGATCAGCGACGGGATGCGCCAACGGAGTCGATCGAACGCCGTCAACGCGATCACGGAACCGAGGCTATGCCCCACGACCACGATGCTGGAGTATCCCCGTCGTGCCAGCAGGTGGAAGGTCTTGTCGGCCTCCGCAAGGATCGCTTCGCGCGCGGTGTAGTGCTCCTTATTCTCGTCGCGCTCGGAGTAGATCTGGACGTCTCCCAGTGACTCGGCGAGGAATCGGGCCGCCGAGCGCAGCAACCCTGTGACGGTCAAGAACACGATCAGGAAGGCGGTCATGAGTGGGGCTATCAGCTGGACGAGCAGGCCCAATCCCGCCACGAGGGCGAGCAAGAGCAGAAGCTGCCACCCGAGTCGGTTCGCGGCGTAGCGAGCTGATCCCTGAACCAGAGCGGTGATGATCTGCGTGACTCGGAAGACCGCTTGCGCCACCAGGAATCCGATCGCCAGCAGCAGCAACCAGTACCTCCAGGGGACCAGCTTAAGGACCTCTGCCGCGTGCTCCGGCGTCAGGTTCTTGAGGGGCTCGTCGTTGGACGTCAGAGATGTTGCGATGGCCTCGAAGATCGCGGAGACCTGACCGAAGCCTCCCCAGGTAACCTTCGGTCCGGTGACGCTGCGTTGATCGACGGGCACCTCGCATTCGACCTCAGGGTCTACCTGGCAATTCACCTGCGCTGACAGGTTGCCGAGGCTCGTAAGCGCCAGAACCGCCACGACGGCCAGTATCATCAGCCAGAGCGCGGCCGAGGTTGCATCCCACAGCGTCTTGGCCGAAGGCTTGCAGAACTTGCTAGCGGGGATGAAGGTGGTGCGCAGAAGCCACCAAAGCACGGACATCGCCGAGGTTTTGCGCGCGCTGTGTGGTGCCCAGAAGATCTCGTACACATCCGCGCTCACGCCATCGCGGTGAACCCGGATCGCCTCTTGGCCTAGGGGCTCACCGAACTCTTTCGGTTCCTGGACGAGCTCACCGCCAGAAGCTCCGCACCGCTTGAGGCCCCGAACGAGCGCGTCGAGTGCATTTGCCCGCCGCTGCTCTCCGATGCCATGGACGACGACGATGGCCCGCGCTGGGTAGGGGTTCATTCAGGGAAGCGCTCGCTCCGCCGGCGTGCCTGGTACCGCTCGCGGTCCCTGAGAGCCCGGCTGAGGTCCCCGGAGCGAGCGAGCAGCTTCGTCATGCCTCGGAGGGGGAGCACCGGACGCGCCCTGCCGGAGCTCCGGTGCGATCTCATCTAGCTCGGCATCCGGGAGGGCCGCCACATTCCATCCTTCCGTAGCCTCGAGGCGCACGGTTTCTCGAAGGGATTCGTACGGTATTCCGACCGAGCGCACCTCTCCCGCGTCGTGTTGCACCACGAAGAAGCTCATCGATCCCCCTATTCCCTGACGCTGCTCATCAGAAGGTCGTAGTTGATCGTCTGGCCTCCCACGTTCTTCACCTCTACATGGAGCTCTCGTTCGGGCGCAGGATGCATGCGGACGAACTGCGAGAGGCGGACGATCTCTGCCCAGGCGGTGCTTCCCGACGAAGTCTTGACCACGTAGGGCTGCACTGTGAAGCTCCAGCACGATCAGAAGGAGCGTTGTTCCAGATCCATCGGAGAACCTCGCCGGGCTGAAGGTTGTACCCCGGTGCGAGCTTGCCCATCCCTACGGTGGCCATGTCGCCCCCCTCTGCCGCTGGCTAGTTGCATTCCCCGTTGCGCTCTTTGCTCAGGCACTGGTTGCAGAACTCGCCGCTGGTCGGCTTGGTGTTCGAGGTCTCATAGTCGATCGTCGGCCAGTTCGTGCAGTTCGTGCAGAAGTGCCAGGAATCCTTGTCGTTCCTGCGACGGTAGTTCGGTCTTGCCATCGTGAGCCTCCCTATCCGGTGGTTACTGAACAAGATATTGACAAAAAGTATAGCCAATGGTTACAAATCGCTAGGGGGCTGGCGGAGGGGCCTTCCGAACGGTCGCGAACATTCGGTTCGCACGTAGACGGAAGGAGCGTTGCGTTGGAAGACCGCTACAGGGACGAGGGGTCGCGGGGTAAGGCCTCCCGTCGGTCGTCAACCGAGTCCAACTCGAAGGTCACCGCGAGGATCGACCAAGCCGTCGAGGCCAAGGTCAACATCCGGCTCGTTCCTTCACGTGACATCACTCTGTCTCCAGAGGCCCTGGGGTGTCAGCCCCGCCATGGGTCTGACCCCGCCGTGGCAGTACAGATTCGGTTTCCTGAGGGCCTTGCCGAGAAACTGCGAGAAGCCGACAAAAAGGTGATCGATTGGCTGGGCAAAGACGAGGCCAATGGCCGCCGCTTCCTCGAAGACCCTGTGGGAGCGCTCGAGCAGTCCGGCGTGGAGCTGTCTCGCGCCGAGCAAAAGGCCCTGTGGCGCGCGCAGCTTGAAGCCGCGGACGGACGCATCGTCCCGCCCGGTGTGAACGTGACCGAGGTCTCCATCGAGGCTGCCCCCAAGGGCAGGGTCGGCCGCGACCGCCGACCGACTAGGCCCGGCACGGTTCGCGATGCCGGTTGCTGCTGATCTTCACTTCGAGGGTTAGGGGGCCCAGATGGCACAAGACCGCACCGCCAACTTCGACATGCTCGTCCAGATCTCCGAGGCAGAGCTCAATGCCCAGATCGCGACCGCCTTCCTGGCGGGGGGGATGTTCCCGACCTCGCTGACCTTCCCGATAGACAACGGGAACGTGCGAGGGACCGCGTCGCTCAATTTCGCGACACCCGTCGCGGACATCGACCGTCCTCGGCCGCGACTAGGACTGACCGTTCCGTTCACGAACTCGCAGCTCGACGTGACCGCCCCCACCAACGCCTCCTTCGCTCCCCTCGGCGGGACGATCATGATCGTCGATACCGTCGACATGGTCACCCAAGGCAGCGCCCAGGTCGCCACCATGGACTTCAACGCGGGGGCCCCGGATGTAACCGTGGACCTGGACGCGGCCTCGGAGGCCATGCTCGAGCCTGCGCTTACCGCCGCGGGCATGACGATCGCTCAAGCCGAGGCCATGATGGCCTCGGTGGTGCTGACCGAGCTCCAAGCGAGCCTGGGACGTATCGACCTGACTCCGCCCATCCCGGTGACCGACGACACTGACCCGACCACCATCTTCGACATCGACGTCACGACCATCAACGACGCCACCGCCGCAGATCGTGATTGCCTCGCGTTCGGGATCCGGATGGCTAACGATTCGGGGGGCAACATCAACGGCATCACCACCAGCTTCATCTCCGCCGGGGCCCCCTCGGTCGTCATGATGAGCAACTTCTGGCTGCTCGCACGGGTCATGCGGCCTCGGGTCGCTACCGCTCTCGGACGCCCGACGAGTGACTTCGATACCCCTCTACGTCTGAACCGTTCTGTGCCGGCACCCGGGGGCCGAGGCACGCTCACGCAGCTGGACGCGCGCGTGGAGGGCAATCGCATCCGGGTCGACGGCCGAGCCACTGACTCCGGCACGGGGTGGTCGGCGGTTTCGAACTTCAACTTCTTCATCGACATCGGGCTGGCAGGCGGCGCCATCACGGTGACCGCAACCACTCCCAGCGTTGACACCGACGTCGACCTAGAGTGGTGGGTGTGGCTGGCTTCGTTGGGACTGGGAGCGGTGTTCGGCGGGATCGCCGGCGTCATCGTCGCGGCCATCGTCCTGGCCATAGTCGAGGCCGTGGCCGAAGGGATCGCCAACAACCTCGTCGGTACTGGCATCGGGGGCTCGCTTGGAGCGATCCCGCCGGTGCCGCTGGGCCCCATCGGAGGAGCCCTTACCCTGACCAGCGTCGTGCTCGACGACATGGAGCTGCGTGGTTCCGTAGTCCGCTCGCTGTCGGTGCCGGTCCACCACCAAGGCGCACACGCGTCCGGTGGCGCTTTCGCCGTCGACCTGGACGACGGGTCGATCCATCCGGCGTCTGAGTCTGGCGTCGACCTCGTGTGGGATCCGGCGCGCGGCCTGTCGACGCGCATGTCGGCTCGCATGACGGTGACGGGGATCTCCTATGGGAGTCTGTCCCCGGTAGGGATCTCTCGAATGGCCTTGTCGACGAGCAGCTTGCCCCCGTCGGCGGTTCCGTTCTCGACCGATGTCTTCGGCTGGTTCGACCAACCGCAGCTCGTGGTCGGCATGCGAACCGACGAGGGACGCCTGGCCAAGGCGCGTGCGTGGAGGTCGCTGTCCGGAGATCTCCAGCTGGAGTGGGTGACCTACGACACCCCGGTCCCTCGCCTGGAGCTGACTACCCACTGGTCGGTTCTGGAGCGGGGTGAGGTCGACGAGTACATCACCCCCGACTGTTCCTACTGTCGGGTCAATCCGGCACGGTGGTGCGGGATGGTCGAGGCGATCCCTAGCCTGCTTCCCTTCCCGGTCGACTACCAGTGGTGCCTCTGCGGCGAGGTCATTACCGAAGGCGAGGGCGACGTCGAGTCCAACACGGGTCCGCTCCTCTACCAGCTCGACGGACGCCGCCTCTGCATTGAGACCGAGATGGGCCAAGACGTGGAGTGCGAGGTGTGTGTCAGTGCCATAGACGCACGTGGCCAAGAACACTTCAAGTGCGTTCGCTTGGTGCAGTCTGGCATCGAGCGGCGTTGCCGACAGTGCACGCCGGGAGCGCCGGCATTCTCCGTGGAGCTGATCCCGGCTGCTGTGGACCTGGCGGGTTGGAGGCCGCTGCTGCGAGCTCGGACCGAGGATTCAGAAGTGCCCGCCTAAGCCTCGTGGAGAGCCCACAGACACCGTGAATTGAGGGTCCAAGGGTTGCCGGTCTCGAGGTGTGTGCTCGTAGAGCTTGTCGGTCCCTCTGAAGGCAGGGGGCCTCGATGGGGGATGGCTGACTTGGCCCACGAAAAGACACCGTTGACTCCAGTTAGGAGCGGTTGGGCGATTCAATGATGATGGGGGAGGAGCATCATGCCTTCTATTGAGATCGGAGATAAGGCAGGACTTCAGCTGGCCGAGATCGCTCGCCGAGCGGATCGGTCCAAGACGGAGGTTTTAGACGAGGCGGTGGGATGGTTGTACCAACGCCTCGTCGGGGATCTCCAGTCACCCAAGACCCTCCCGTTCAAGAAGAAGTGGTCTGACTGCGACGCGGATGTCCTCCTGCGTCAGGCCGACGCCGAGACGTTCTTTCTGGAGGAATCCTTCCGTTTCGTCAAGCCCGCCTCTGATCCCATCGAGGTGCCGCGCGGGAACGTGACGGACCTCGCTTCCGTCCCGTCACTGTTGACTTGGCTGGTGCCCAGGTACGGCAGACATTCGCTGCCCGCGTTGCTACACGACCACTTGATCGAACCGGGGACGAGCTGGGAGGAGCGCGAAGCGGCGGACAGCGTCTTTCGGGACACGATGGAGCAGACACAGGTCCCGTTCGTGCGCAGGTGGCTGATGTGGTGCGCCGTCGGACTTGGGACGTATCTGCAGCGACCCCTGGTGCGCATCTTCCTGGTCATGTGGCTGCTCGTCCACCTATTGGTTGGTTACGATCTGTTCGCGGCGGCGGTCGACCTTCCGCGGGTTCCTCTGGTGGCTACGCTGCCCATCATCGCCGTGGCGGTGGCTCCCTCGGTCGCGTCCGTGCTGTGGGGGCGCCTCTATTGGTTCGCCGCTATCGCCGGCTACAGCCTTCTCGTGCTGCCTGCTTCCGTCGTCGCTGTTGGGGCCACTCTGCTCGTCTATCTGTTACTCGAGGGCCTGCTGGAAGTGGGGATTTGGGTGGCACAGAGACTTGGCAGCGATAAGCCCCTCAATCCGGTGCGCGTCAGCAGGCTGTGACGGAATCGGACCTCTCGGGACCTGCCACTGCCGAAATGAACTGAGAAGCTGTTTCAGGGCCTTGGGTCGCTGTCGTTTATTCAGGGTCAGATGTTGAGCCTTCAGCTCACCCCGCGAGGCGTGTGGAGAGTAGTCCGTGGCTGATCGCGGGGAGCTCGTCGCGGACAGTTCCGCTCAGCCATTCAGGAAAGGAAGCAGGAGGACCCCCGCTAGGGCTCCTCCCTTCGGCGACGACGTCGCCGCGGCCGACGCACTGGCCCAACGCACCCACTGGCCCGGTGTCGCCTTTAACCGGTAGCCAACCTGAGCCTTCGCTGAGAGGTCCCGACCAAATTGTTGGCCCTTGATCCAGTTCTTGGCGTCCGCCAGGGCCGGAGGTTCCCAGAAGCCGCGGGCCGGAGCTTCAAACACCTTTACCTCTTGTCGCCCGCGCTCGTCGAGAGCCTCTTCAAGGGACTCGGCGGAGGCACCCTCGGCCGAGACGTGAGTTAAGAGGAGTTCATAGGCTGCCCCCGCTGGCTTGGAGATCTTGGCGTAGGAACGACGGGGCGGGTGAGGCATGCACACACCTTGCCAGATGGCTAGGACTCGAACCAATCTGGATGGCTCGCTACCCCACACCGCGACCAAGGTTCACGGGCTTGATGGCGCCGACACGCTGAAGGGCAACGAGCTGAACAACCGGATCTGTGGAGGCGATGCCGAAGACACGCTCTACGGCTACGCGGGAGGCGACTACATAGCCGGCAAGGGTGCTCGCGACGTGATTTACGCAGGCTGGGGTGCCGATTGGATTTGGGATGGCGCGGGTTCCGACGTTATCTGGGGCGGTGACGGAAGCGACGTCCTGTACAGCTGCGAGAGCAATGCGCACCAGGTGAACGAGATCCACGACGTTGAGAGTGTTTACACCCGTGAGAGCTACTGTCGGGAAGACAAGCCTCTGTGGTAGTCGTCACTGACATCTGGCACTGAACGTACGACTCACAGCGGCGGCCGCGGGCGGGCCGCCGCTGTGGAACCAACCGACCTCATGATCTTCCTTCGGCGGGTCCAGACCATGATCGAGGAGCCCGCGATTGCTCTGCTCTTTCAATGTCATCGGACGAATCGTCCGGCTGCGGCTGCGTCGCCTGATCGTGACCTATGGACGCTGCGCCGGACACCAACGCCGCGCTCTTCTTTCTCTCCCCTGCTCGGCGGCTTTGTCTTCCCTCCTAGCGCCGCACGCTTCCGCGTCAAGGCGGGTCGGTTACCGCTTCGCTCCTGAAGCCTCGCCGCGCCTTCGGCGTGCCCTTGACGCGTCCGCTGTGAGACGGCGCTTGTGCCTCCGGCTCGGAAAGCCGCCGAGCAAGGAGGTGCGAGTTGAAGCAGCGCAGCATCCGGATCATCACCGACTACGTGACTCTCGTCGAGGAGGCGCCTCAACGCTGGTCACTCCTTCGCCGAGAGCTAGCCGCGGGCCAGCATCAGCTGAATGGTCGCCGCTATGCCGTCGCCTTTGTCGAGCGCTACAGCGTCGACCTGCTCGACCGCGTCACGTCGGACGAGGCATTTCAACGTGGGCTACTCGGAATCAGCCGCGGCGTACCGGGTGACGCCGAATATATCTCTGATTTGGCTCATGCACTAAGTTCCACGCCTGTTTCGATAGCTGAGATGCCGCTGACGCGGAACCTTCTAGTGACAGCCGCTGACGGTGAGTGGTTGTGGTGGGTTAATCCACCACTCGATCCCGAGAGAGCGACCTCAGCAGTACGAGAAATCTGCGCACGCGTCGGGTGGACACTGACGAGGAAGTAGAGGTCCGTCCGGGTCAGCGGCGGACCTCGAGCGCCTGGCAGACGGCGGATAAATCGTGCTGATGTAGGCCGGGCAGCATCGTCCGGAAAGATGATGAGGGAATAGGCTCTGCCCGTGTGCTCGATAACGGGGTAGACCTCATCTCCGCCTGCTACTCGCAGGTCGGCATACGGTTCGGCTCTTACGGCCAAGTTGCCGTGATTTTCGACAACGACGTGAGCAGTGCAAAGCTGCCCCTGGATAGGAGTGGTTCCCGCCTTCCCGGCAGCGTCGGCACACGAGAATCGCGTCACGACGGCCGCGAGTTCCCCGTTACTTGCTCGTTCGCCGATCCCGACCGGAGGAGGATCGTTGAAGAGACTCTCGATGAGTGGAGTCAACGCCACGCTCGGCGCCATGAAAGAACGCCGCACCGCTCGTCACCAGGATGTCCCTTCGCCCACGCTAGCTCTGTGATGGTTTCGCCGCGTAGAGCCCCGCTCGCCCACCTCAGAGAGGGTCCTACTTCGTCGACCCGGATCTCAACACCCGAGCGTTTCGCGCCGTCCTGCGCCTCCCACGACCGGTGCTGGAGTCTGCGGTGACGACGACCGAGTCGCGGACGCGAGCGTAGTCACCTGCGGCGCCGCGGCGACCACCAGGCTGATGTGCCTCGCTAGGTCGGCGGCGGTCGCTTTGGCAATCGCTTGCTCTCCCCCATCTTCTTTGCAAAAACTTCAGCCAAATCGTCGGCGAGCGGGTGGTACTCGTTGTACCAAGCCTCTACGGACCCGCCCCCCGAAGGCTCGAACGGCTGCGGCCGATAAACAATCTGATCTCCGGGATCGAAGTCCTCGTCTAGTTTCACGCGGACTTGGCCTCCGTGAGAGTTGATGAAAATACTCCGTCCTCTCTCCAGCGTTGTATCGGTGCTGTTAGTCACCGTGATGTACGACTGGACATCTCCCGAGGAACGTGACGCTTCCAACGGAACCTTGTTTACAAACTCGATTCCCACGTGGCCTCGCCCCCTTCGTCCGCCATGTCCGCTTCTGTGCCTTGATCCTATACAGGGGGGTTTTTCTCCTCAACCGCAAAATCCGCGTGACTGCGTTCTCAGCCATGGCGCCTCTACGTCGGTGTTTTCAGCCAGGGGTCGTGACTGGATCCGGCCGCGACTAGTTCTAGGCCTGCTCGTGGCAGAGCTGCAGTGGGGAACGGTCCCGGACTGGGCGATGGCGGCCGTCACATTGTGCGGTTTCGGGCTGACCCTTCTCGCTCTGAGGCGAGAGTTCAAGCAGAGGCGCCAGGACGCTGCCATGAAAGTCGGTGCTTCCAGCCGCCAGGATCGGCGGCGGGTTCGTTCAGACGACCTTCACTAACGGTAACGAAGCACCGATCTACAGCGTCGAGATCATCGTCACCTACATTGAAGGTGGACAAGAACGGACACAGCGATTCGACCGGCCGATGCTGCACCCAGGCACCCACGAGGAGCGTTGGGGCTCGATAAGGCATGAGCGTCTAGCGGTTGCCCAGGCTTTCATCCAAGAGATCGTCAGTCTCTCCGGCGATGAACTCGTGACCAGGGCATTTGTCGAAAAACGTGCGTTGACCTGCGATTTCGTCGACTGTTCTTGCTTGTTATCAATGGTTGTTTTTCGTCGTCTCGCGGACTTTTTGCGGACCGCTCGAAGCAACTACTTCAATGACCGATCGGCTAGTGCCGCAGTCAGCCTTTCCAGGTCCGATGGATCGTTGGCATGGATTTCCCCGGTGACCTCGTCGCGGTAGCCAAGTGACTTGCCGTCTCGGTCGTTCACGTAAAGGCGCTTAAGTCGATGTCGGCTCCAAGGCTTCAGTGACAGGGCCGGCTCGCTGACGCTTGCCGAAGGCCTCCAGGTGGACGGACGCCCCGCCACGCGCATCAAGTTCCGCAATCGGTCCTCTGGAAGCTCAGGAGGGCGACGCAGGAACCATTTTGGGAGGTCGCGGCGTCGGACGACGTGCACGTCGGAGGGAGCTGAGCGGATCTCGAGCTGCGCCCCCATCACCACGATCACAGGGTGTACAGGAACAGGCTGCTCGGTCGCTGCTTCGAGAACACGCCCTACCTTCGCGGCTTCGCTGGCCGCCACCGGCAGATAGTTCTGCCTGTGTCCGTTTACCCGGAAGCTTCGCTCCGTCACGATAATCTTGGCTTTCGGATGATGTTTGGTGTTTAAGGAAAAGACACCCGGAGGGCCAATGACCAGATGATCGAGGTTAGTGCCGCGCTCATTCAGGTGATGTCGTGCAGTACTAGCCAATTGGCAGGATCCAACTTCCTAAGACGTGCGCCGACCGTTTCTTCACCGACAGCGCCCAGACGGTATGCGCGTTCGTACGTGTGAACCTTCAGGATTCGCGCAAGCCGCGTTCGAACAGGCTCCGCCTCACGTAGCTCTTCAGCCTGTCGCCGGGCGCTGGCGCCAGCCTTATTACTAACGAGATGTCCTTCAGCCTTGACGGCCCAGACGAAGTCATCGTCAGCCATGCGATTGTCGTCGACCTGGCCCTGGCCTGACTTGAGTTCTTCGCTGGACCGCGCGAAGGGGATCTCTTACGTCGCCTTGTGTTCGAGCCAGTCGAGGATGTCGGCCAGCCGGTAGCGGAGGTGCTTACCGACTCGATAGGCCGTCGGTCCCGTACCCTTGTAGCGCCAACCGTAGAGGGTGCTGACCGGAACCACGAGGATCCGAGCGACCTCTTCCGTCGAGAGCAGCCGTGACGAGATGTCGAACGATGACCTGAGAAGGTCTGCGTCCCGATCGAGATCCTTCTTCGTTCCCGCCATCACCGTCTCCTTCCAGTCGCCGTTAAGCGGCCGGAAGCAGGGCCTTAGGGGTCGAGTGACAAGGGTGACCCTTGGGTCATCTCGCAGAGACGCGAGTACCGGACCGGAGGGAGGAACGGAGCGCCCTTGCGGTCGGCACCGGCCCTGCTATAGAGCGCGTGATCGGCGACTGGAGGCGGCGATTGCTGAGAAGGAGCCTCGCCGGTCCGTGCTCCACCGGTGGGGGGAGGCTTCGGCGGAGGTCGGGGGAGGACACAACATCGTTCTACGTGCGTCAGCCGGGTCCGCCTTATTACTGCGCCGGTGCTCCCGCCACCATTGCCGGCACTGACGGGGATGATGAACTGCTCGGTACGCCACTTCCTGATGTCATAGTCGCGCTCGAAGGCGACGACGTGATAGAAGGCGCGGGGGGCGACGACGTGATCTGCGGCAACGGAGGTAACGATCTACTTGGAGGAAACGCAGGAAGCGACCGCTCCTTTGGCGGCCTGGTGATGAGCTGGTCGATGATGGGCTTGTTATCGAGCCCGGGACCGCCAACGGATAGTGGGGATGACGAACTCTACGGAGGATTCGGGAATGACGACCTGGAAGGGTACGAAGGAACGGATGTCTATCGTGGCGGCCGTGGGAGCGATCTGCTCAATAACGGGCCTGGCGACGACGTGTTTTCCGGAAGACGCGGTCGCGACACTCTGACGTTTTTCGGGAGCAATTTGGGGGAGACCATCAACCTCAAGCTGGGGACGTCGTCGGGGGCTTCGGACAATGATTCGATCTCATCAGTTGAGAACGTGATGGCATCGGATGGCCCCGACAAAATCATTGGAGATGGCGGATCGAACCTCCTCTCCGGCATGGCGGGGGACGATGTCCTCAGGGGCAGCGGCGGGACCGACCGTGTAGACGGGGGGACAGGTGTGGATAGCTGCCGGGGTGGTGAGGTCAAAGTCAGGTGCGAAACCGACTGACCCGGTTGAACAACGCCGAAGTCCCTCCGAGGTTCGAGCAGCGCGAATCCGCTGAATCATCAACATCGCTCCATCACGTAGGGCCAGTTACCTGCGACCGACTAGGGGACGTGCTGGACGTCCACCCGGTCTCGATGCCCGTTATCTACAGAGCACGGTGGTTCGGGGACATTCTTTTCATAGCGAACTGCGCGGCGAGCCATGGATGAAGAGCTCAACTCGCCCAGTGGTGTCATCACCGCTTTGTGAAGTCAGCTGCTTGCGCGTTGGCTTTCGAAGATCGCTAACCCTCGACGGTACGCGGTCATCGCCTGTTTCTGATTACGCGGGGCAAGTAGGTCGCCTAGGTAGGCATGTGTAAGCGCTGCTTCGACGCGCTCCTCGGCTCGAGTGAAGAGTTCTATAGCTTCCTCAAGTGACGCTCGTGCGCTGCGAAGGTCTCTACCGGCGAGAGCGAGCCCTCTCTCGCGGTGTGATCGAGCTAGCTCTGCCACGTTCGCGTCGCGGCCAATGGAAATCGCCGCGCTAGCTAGCAGTAGTGCTGCATCCGGATTCCCGCTCTGCCGCTCTACGGCCGAGAGCTCATTGTTCGCTCTGGCCTCATCGATCGAGCTCACTCCGACGAAGACGCTGAGCGCTGCCGAAAGCTCTTTCCTTGCCTGAGATAGTCGACCGCGTTCTTTGAGGAGGATTCCTCGGGCCAACCGGGCGCGGCCCAACTCAAGCTCTAGGTCGGCAAGTTCGTAGAAGTGTGCGGCCTTTCGCAGTGACTCCTCTGCGCGGCTGATTTGTCCGGTGTCGAGCAGCGAGCGCGCCACCATGTTGTGCATTTGTCCAAGCCTGGCGGGGTTCTTTACGCGGGATTCCAGCGCAAGGGCCAACTCGGCTACTTCCGCCGCCTGCCGGTGGTACCCCGCCTCCCGGTACGTGATCACCAGCGTCGTGCGGATGCGGATTAGAGCGTCCGGATCCTCAAGCCCCTCCTTCTTCAGATTGTGCAGGAAGGTCTCAAGCAGGTAGATCGCGTGGGTCTTCTCTCCCTGGATGTGATAGCAGCGCGCTTCTCCTGCCACTGCGTCAGCTTGAAGGTGCAAGGGCTCCCGGGCGAGTAGTTGTTTAGCGCGTTGGTACCTCTGGAGCGCGTCATCGATATCGCTACTCCGCTCCGCGACCAGAGCCAGCCCTTGCTCCGCGCGCGCCTCATAGTCCCTGAGGCCATACCGCCGAGCTCTCCTCTTGATGTCCTCGAACGCAGTGGTGGCTTCGTCGAGGCGGCTCTTCGATACGGCCACCCGCGCGTTCTGCAACTTCACATCCAGCTCTGGCAATAGGGTGGCGGGGCGGCCGGTCTGTAGCTCCTCGGGGTGCACGCCCAGCTTCTGGGCGAAGTGCCGAAGAGCCGCATCGGATGGTCTCCGGCGCCCGGCTTCGATCGTGCTGACGTAGGCATGGGTGTACTTCGGATGAGCGATCTCCTGCTGGGTCAGCCCCTTTTCGACCCGCAGTGCTCGCAGTCGGGAGCCGAGCGCAGCGCGATTCAGTGGCATCCTCGATACCTTAACCAGCAGTTCCTGTCCTGCGCTATCCCGGCTGCCTTCCGTCAGGAGTCGACATGTGACTGAGGCAGTCACGTGTTCGACTCTCGACGCCGTTCACTGCGGTTCTGGGGAGAGGGAGACGAAGCTCAATCCGCAGAGTCGTAGATCGGCCCAAGTCACGCTCGGAGCGGGCGCTTGTAACACCAGTTAACCTTCTAGTAGAGTCAACCCGACCTCGCGAGTGAGAGAAGGGGGCGAGCACGATGGGGAGAACCTTGCGCGTTGTGGTCGGAGCCGCGATTCTCGTATCCGTTGCGTCCGCGGCGTTGTCATGGTCTACGTGGGATGTTGAGGCCGCCGTGGGGGAACAGGTACCGAATCACCGAGTGGCTTCCTTCGCTCTGAGGGCCATTGGCTACGCGGGGCTGATGGACGAGGGGGCGGATCATTACGACTACCTCGGAATCGAACATACAGGCGACAGCTGGACACTCGCCTTCGATCGAGGAAATATTCAAGTTGAGATGCGCAACGACCAGCTGGCTGTAACGCGCATTGAAGGTCCAGCAAGTGAAAGCGCGAAGGACCAGGTTTACGCTTATCGAGAGCGTCCGGAGCCCGAGCCGCCTCGCTTCGTGTTTCCCTTCATGGAGATCGGTGAGCCTTCCTATGAAGCAGGCACTCTTGCTGTGATGACGGGTGACGTGTGGACGGGACCTCTCGCGACGCAACGCGCCGAATCGCGGACGTGTCATATCGAAGTGTTCAACAGCAAGGGAGAGCGCGTCTATACCGGACAGGACGTGACGATCCCCGTACCTGAGCACGAGGCGATGAGAGCTGGTACGCACGTGGACTTCGGCATTCTTGAACCTGTCCCCGATGCGGCGACCGCAGACGTGATCTGCACGTAAAGCGCCGCAACATTCTTGAGAACGTTGAGTCCCGTTCCGGGCTCAATCGCACCTCACTGAAGAACTCACTTCAACCTATGGCGCCACCATGTGGCGGTTCGAGACTGGAGGTAAAACGTGACCCTCAGGAAAAACTATCTAGCTCTTCTGGTCGCCGGCGCAGTGGTCGTGGTTGGCATGATCAGTGTCGCGCGAGGCCACAATCCTCATCAAGATTGCACCCACTCTGGCAATGACATCACCGGCACAAACGGGGACGACGACTGCACTGGCACCGAGAGCGGAGGCGAGGCGATGAAGGGCCTGATGGGAGCGGACTGGTTCCGCAGCGAGGGCGGGGGCGACTCGGTGGTCGGGAACGAAGGTCTCGACGAGCTGTACGGAGGGGCAGGCAACGACAAAATCGACGGGAACAAGAATGACGACACGGTGACCGACACGACGCTCTACGACACGGACTACCTCTGCGACGGCCCGGGCAACGACGGTATCGACATGGCGGACAACGACGGCAATGACCGCTGGTACAACTTTCCGGACGGCGATGCGGAGAGGTACGTCCGCCGCGACGACAACATCTTCGACGGCACTGACCGGATAATCGATAACAGCGAACTGTGCCCACAGCCCTAGTTAACGATGATTCGCTGGAGGGTTGGCCAGCCTGATTACTTGAGCGGCAAGCCCGCCAGCGAACGAACTCTACCCGCGACGACGCCACCGGCCGGGTCGGAAGGGTGGCGACTGAGCTGCGTCTAGCACAGGCCGCGTGCAGCGCGTGGGTTTCCCCTCACAACTACCCTCACGTCATGAGGCGCTGGAGCGGTCCCTGCTTCGATGAACCGCTCCACGGCTTGTGCAAGTGCCTCGGGATCGCCCGCCACGTTCCCGGCGGCAGAAGGTAGCCGCTGCGCAAGTTTGGTGATGGATACGGACCCCGGCCACTCGAGCTGCACGCCTCCAGTCCATGCTTTCAGTCGTTGCTGTACTCGGTTGATGGGGGATCCAGAGCGTCCCACAGCCATCGCGGCCTTCGCTGCGAGAGCTGGATGGGCCACCCACCCTAAGTGTTTTACTTTGAAGCAGGCGGGTTCCGCCGGCGGAACCTGGACACGGAGCCACTGGTTTCTGATAACCCGCCCCTCCTGCGCGAGTACCCCTGCGGCCTCGTCAAAAGAGAGGCCGGACAGATCAACACGGCCGATCTTCACCCCGTGATGAATGAGTCCAGCCGAAACTCCCCATTCGATGAGACCGATCCAGCCGACGGCCAGCAGCAAGACAACACCCGCCAGAATGAACCTGGATCCTGAGGGATAAGACATCAAGTCACGATCGTAGCGAAGGGTCAGTGTAAGTTAACAGCGTGGTGGAACCCGCGGAAGACGACGTGTCCAAATCAATGGAAGAGATTCTCGAGTTGCGGCGGGTGCGGGAGGATGTCCGAGCGAAGTTCGGGGTGGCAGTGTGGTACCTCCTCCCCATCGTGGTCGTAGGCGGTGTTCTCGTTCTGGCTATGTTGATGCATCGTTAGTAGGTCAACCCGGACCAGGGCTGCGACGGCACTAGCGGCCACACGGCACGGTCTCCCTGAGGTTGTCAAGGCTAGATCGTATTGCCGTACCTGAGAGGTACCGCGCCCTAGTTGCGGGTCCTACAGAGGGCTTTCTCGGTGCCTCACGTGGCTGCATGGGATGTTTCGGATTAGCAACCTTTCTGCTGAGCCTGTTGAGGAGCGCGAGCGATTCCCGCTGGTCGCCTTTGAAGCGGAGTTCTTCGTCTAGAGGTTCCGTCGAGGCGCGGTCAGCGTCGCAACGGCAATACCGCTCATAAAGAGCACCGCTCCAGGCAACCACATCGCCGATGGGTACATTTCATCGGGGCACCTCCATGTCGAGGCTCCGTGCGCGCAGGTGTCTGTAATCAACAGGATGCAGGTCAGCACCAGGACCACGGTGCCGCCACCCGCCATGAGGAACCCAATGTTGTGCAGGCTGGGACTCCGCACCGCTAAAGCTACCAGCGACAGGACGCCACCGAGGAGTACTGGTGCGCCACCGTAGTGGACCCAGAGGGTCCCCGCTGTCAGTAGCGCGCCGGCCACGCCCCAAAGCACTCCTGAGACGTCTTTTCCTTTGCGTGTTGGAGTCACTCGCGACACATGCTAGCAAGATTTGGGCGCTCTACAACAGTCCTTTACGGCGGCCGTCTTCTACAACTTTCCTTACCCTGGCCCCTCTCTAGCCTAGGTCCTCGGGACTGAGCGGCCTGGCGAGCAGTGAGCCCAGGGATTCTCCCTGCGCCCGAGTGGGGCGGGCACGCGGGAGGCCGAACCGAGCGTCTTGTAGAGGCGAACATATCGGCCGGCTCCGTTGAAGTGTTTCTTGGCGAGGGCGACCGAGAGATAAGCCGCACGTCGCCCGGCTGATCCCCGCCTGCTTCTGGCGCTTCTGACGATGACCGAGCTTGGTGGTGCAAGGGACTCCACCCGCGCCGAAGGACGAGACAGGATCTGACGTTGCTGCGGTGGTAGCGCGCTCCGATGCGCCCCCAGGTTGAGGCCAAACCTGCCGACGGGCGGTCCCGTGGGCTTCGCCGGGCGGCTTCAACCCCCGGAGGAGGCGCGGCGAGTACTCAGGATGAGCTATGTCCTGCTGTTTCCGTCCTTCTGGGCGCGCCGAGCCCGCAGCTACAAGCCGAGCGCAGGGCCCTGTTCGATCCTCTCCAAAACCTTAACTAGCAGTTACTGCTACTCGCGCATGGGGGCCGTGACGTGCGCGTCTACGGTTATGGCTCTGATGTAACTCATGGTGTCACAAGTCCAACTCATGTTCGTTACCCTCGGCCGCCCGCTGTGGAACGGAGGGAGGTGAGACGTGATCCGTCGCGCGCTGAGTGGACTGGCGGTTCTGAACGGGCTGTGGTTGACGGCCGCTGCTGAGTGGCCTTTCGACATTCTTGGCTGGCCGAATTGCTGATCTGAGAGCTTCGGGCGGCGGGTAGCGGCCCAAGCGCGCCAGGAGGTCCTGTGGAAGTTCCAATTCTGTTAGTCATGGTTTCTCTTGCGATTGCGGTTGTGAACGGCCGTCTCGTAGTGGTGCCTCCAAAGTGGCGGGGCGGCTACCTACTGGCCGGAGCCTTAGCCGTACAGGTGTACTTCGTTGCTTTCCCACCGCGCTGGATGACCTCTGACAATGCGACGCCCATCTACCTGGGGAGCCAAGTGCTTGTAGGTGTTTTCCTGGTGCTGAACAGGAGGGTGACGGGCATCGGCCTGGTCGCTGCGGGGCTGGGCTTGAATGCTCTGGTTGTGGCCGCGAATGGCGCGATGCCGGTGTCACCGTCCGCCATCCGAGTCGCGGGAGCCGAATCCTTGTCGGACCCTCGTCACGTTGAGCACGGGGTTCACCTGCGGAACGAAGCTCTCACATCGCACACACGGCTGGTACCCCTGGCGGATGTTCTACCTGTACCACCTCTTCGGAAGGTGCTGAGCTTCGGGGACCTGGTTATCGCGGCTGGGCTGCTCGGATTGGCCCGCGCGTCCCTGATCCGTCCAAAGAAATCGCGAAGGCGCGTTGTTCGGGTTGAACCAGCCGCCTAATACGGATGGGGTATTGCCGGAGCCGAAACCCGGCAGCCACCCAGCGCCCACGCGTTCTTCCTATGCCCGGGATAGCCGACGGTGACATTGAACACAGCACGTCCATCGAGTGAAGGAGGGAAGTGACTATGGCTACGCCGAGGGTTGTGGGCGCCAAGCTGTTGCTGTTCCTAGACGGCGGGAGATCGAGTGGCGCGACTACATAAACGTGGCGGTCTCGCATCGTCCTAGCGCCAGCGATGAGTCGGTCGAGGACGCGATCGAGGCGGAGCTAGCCCCGTATTGGGACGACGATGAACAGGGCGGCACAGTGTGGCAATTGGACCTCAAGCAGGAACTCTCCCCAAGGAGAGGCTAGTCCAGCGCTCGAGCCTTGTCTCTCCTCTGACCCGGGAGTCGCCGGTCGAAGGGAGGTGACTGGACCATTACATATCTAGGTGCGGCAGATTTAGCGCGATCAGCGAAAACTCTGGCTCGCGGTGCGGGTGGGATGACGGTGATGCCTCTGCACAACAGCTAGCCCGGGCGGTTGCCAAGCTGGCCGAAGCTCTCGAAGAACTGTGTCGCTCGCTACACCGCGCCTGAGCGCCGATGGGTCGTCGTTGGTTCGCCCGTAGGGGGGCGTCAAAGATTGATTCCGTCTTGGCGCTCTCACCGTCCTCGGCACGACTAGCTACGGAGTTATGACTTCTTTGATTTCTTCTCTGCTGGTGGTTCTGATGGCTCTTTTGGTTTTTCTCGAGGGACCGACTTGATCGATTTCTGCTCACCGATCGGTTTTTCCTGAGTGGGCACCTTGGGCTTTTGCTGGAGTGTGTCTCGCTTCCGGCTCACTTCCGGTCCTTGGTGTCGCCCTGCTGTTGCTTCGTCGACGGCTTGGGAGCTGTAGGTGTCTTTGGTGATTGCTGCTTCGTCTCTGTCTCCGCCTTCGGTGGTTGCTGACTCTGCTTCTTCGGAGCCATTACTCCTCCTTTGTGGGTCTCAGGGATTTGTTCTCGGTTGGACCTGAACTGTCTAAACAGTGGATGGTCGTCAGCGTCCAGCCTCGGTTGTCTCCGGATTTGCGCCACCATTCCCACCATCGCTTCCGCCTTCGCGCGTTCTGGAAATGAGAGTAAACCTGCACGACTTCCGCCTCGGAATCGATAAGGAAGTCATGCTCGAAATGGTCGAGTTCTCCGGGCTCCAGCTCTGGAGGGCTCTCTTCCGCAGTCGTCTCATGTGGCTTCCCCAGCCTGAGCCAAGGCGCCTCTTGCTTCGTGCCTGATTCCAATGCCGCCAAGGGCTCAGGGAGCATGGGGAGAATCTGTTGGACCCACGTCTTCCGGCTTGATAGGCGCAAAAGGGTTGGCCCAGTGTTCGTGATTTTCTCTACAACTCGAAGGACCCGACGACCGTCGTCGAATGACCAGTGATCGACGACGTGCTCGAGGGCGGCGCGAGGCCACCTTTCCCGATGCCTCACGAACAGCATGTAGGTCCAGAAGGCCCCCACCAGGATTGCGAGGATCTGAACCCCGCTCAACGCGGCGTCCATCCAGGCGCCGACGACTTCTGCGTCAGAGGAGACAGTGGGTGTAGGCGTAGGACCCATCACGATCACCGTACCGAGGTAAGCACCAGCACGGTACGTAATGTAACAAACAGCGTATCTATAAAGTTACCCTTCAAGAGAAGTCGCTGTCGCCAGCATTCAGTACGCGGGTTGTAAGCACCGACTGCGTCCCGTCACGGTTGGCCTGCGTTCAAGGGATCGCACAGACGACCAGGAGGCCTCGTGTCTGAACATCACGTACTGCGATTTGCCAGCGATCTAAGTGCCAGGCTCGCCGCCCGGTCTCGACACGTCTGCGTCCTGCTCGGGGCTGGGTCCTCGCGCGCCTGCGGTTTGCCAGATGTACGCGGTCTTGAGGCGCTGGTAGCCGAGCACCTCAAGGAGCCTGCGGGGAGCGATTCAAAGATCAACTCGAGGGCCGAAACCTGGAGCAGGTGCTAAGCCGACTCCGCCGGATCGCGGTGCTGGTCGGCGCGGACCTGACCGTGGACGGCTTAACCGGGCCCGAGGCTGCGCAACTGGACACGGCTATATGCAGGGCCATCGTGAGGAATCTAGATATCGGGGAGGCCGATCTAGTTCCTGTGAAGCGGTTCGCCGCCTGGGCTGGCCGAGCGAACTACCATCTCCCGTTGGAGGTCTTCACGGTCAATTACGACCTGCTCTTGGAGACTGCTTTCGAAGAGCTTGCGGTCCCATATTTCGACGGGTTCGTCGGGACGCTTAGAGCTCGCTTCCGGACCGACCTCGTCGAGGCCACACCGACCGCTCCGGCGGGGTGGGTCCCGTCACTCTTCTTGAGGCTGTGGAAGATCCATGGTTCCGTGAACTGGTTGTGGTCGGAAAACGAGCGCTCCGAGATCCTTCGTCTGGGCGCTCCGGTGCGGTCGCTGGCGTCGCGGCGGTCATTCCGGGCACGCTGGATTGGCTGGCGATCCCGCCCGACACTCGGGCGAAGTTCGTGGGTCTCGTCCACGGGTGGGGCAACATCTTGGTCCTGGTGTTGTTCGCTATCAGCTGGATGATTCGTCGCGGCGACCAAACATCGCCTGAAGGTCTTGCCATTGCGCTCGCTGTAGCCGGGGCCACGGTGTCAGGACTCACGGCCTGGTTGGGCGGCGAGCTGGTAGACCGTCTGGGGGTGGGGATCGACGACGGCGCCCACCTGGATTCCCCTAACTCGTTGTCGGGTCGTCCTGCCGCGGAAGGCGTCAGCCACAGCCGGACCACATGAAAGCGCATTAGCGGACCGTTGCGGCTCGTGTGGATCACGTCGAGGAGCGGCGGGATACCAACGAGGACCGGCATCGCCGCTGCTGCGCCACGAACCGTTCTGAATCACACATTTCCAAGCGCGTGACGACGGGCTCGGGGTACAGCTAGAGGGACCTGCGTAGACGGGAGGAGGCGTGTAATGGAGCCCGGACAGGAACCGAAGAACACCAAAACAGGCGTGAACGTGATCGACCAGCATGAGGTCCAGCGACTACTAGACGAGGAGAGCGCGCAACTTGTCGAGGTACTGCCTCCTCAGGAATATGAGCAGGAGCACATCGCGGGTGCGATCAACATGCCGTTGAAAGAGTTGACGTCCGATTCCGTCGCTGTCCTCGACCGCTCTCGGGCCGTCGTCGTCTACTGTCACGACTTCTTGTGAGACATGAGCCCGCGAGCCGCGTGCCGGCTCGAGAGCCTTCGCTTCAGCGCCGTCTATGACTATGCCGCCGGGAAGACCGATTGGACCGGCAGTGGGTTCCCTACCGAGGGCAGTCACGCGGACATACCCCGCCCCGGCCATCTAGCGCGCCCGACCCCTACGTGTCGGCTCAGCGACACAGTTGCAACAGCGCGGGAGCGCGCTCGGGACGCCGGCGTCTGCATAGTTATCAGCGATGACGGGATCGTCTTAGGTCGCCTGCGTGGCAGGGCATTCGAGCAGGATGGTGCCTCGAGTGTCGTCGACGTGATGGAGCCCGGACCGACCACGGTCCGCTATGACGAATTCCTCCCGAATCTGGTCGAGCGGATGCGCAAGGGCGGCGTGGGCTCAATCGTCGTCACCAAGCCATCGGGCGCGCTCGTTGGAGTTATGCAGCGGAGTGATGCAGAAGAGTTCCTTGCTGAACTACATCAGGATCATCACGACCACGATGGAAGTTAGGTCTCGGGTTTTGCGGCCGAACGGGCAGCGGCGACGATAGCTCCGACGGGGACTCGATCTTCTGGGCCGCGCTCGGGATGGGCGAAGACCACCTGGCCGTCGCGACGGACGACGAAGTCTCCGCCGAGCTGTCTACGGTCCTGCCGTCTTCGCAGCTTCGGCAACTCCCTCTGTAGAGCGAAGCGTGCATACGGGCGCAGTACATCAGGGTGCAGGTAGGTCCGCAGGACGCCGGCGCGGCCTAGACCGAGCGCGATATAGCCAGCGCGGGACTCATCTCTCAAGAAGGTGAAAGGACTAGACAGTCGCTGCTTCATGTCATCGAGCGCCTCTAGCTCGTCGAAGCCGATGACAAGGACGCCGATGCCACGAGACTCGAGCTCGTCCGCATGGCCGGCCATCTTCACGAGATGGCGTTCACACAGTAGTCAGCCGACGTATCTCAAGAAGGTGAGGATCGCTAGCCCTTGCGGCATCTGGCTGATCCGGACTGTGCCGCCGCCGACCTTGTCGAACTGGATCGCGGTGATGTCATCGGAAGCCATGGTCACCAGGATGACAGCATCTTCAGCGTTCCCTGTTGATCCTGACTGGCATGAACGAAGTGCTAATCCGTAGGTCCATGCACGCGTTGCCGTGGAAACAAGAGGGCCTCGTTGGAGCACGTGTAGTGAGCGACCCAGGCCCGATTGCGGCTCATATAGATGCGCAGGCGGAGTGGTTCCTAGCGACGAATCGGGCCCACACCAGACACTAGGTCCTCCCGCTCCCGCAGCCACGCGAGCACGTCGCTCTTCCAGTACCTGACCCGGCGCCCGACCTTGTGGCCCTTGGGGCCCGTTCGCTGGTAGCGCCAGTAGTAGACGGTGTTGGGCGAGACCTCGAGAAGCTTCGCCACGTCTTGAAGCGTAAGCAGCTGGTCGTCCTTGCTCACGAGGTGTGGTCCTTGCACCGTGAGGTTCGTGAGATCTCGCTTCGCCGTAGCCATCAAGCCACCTCCTAGGTCCAGTCGCCGGTCGGCGAAGGACCGCGAGCAGGGCCTTAGGACCAGCCAGCAAGGGGAGCGGCAGCTCTCTCGCAGAGACGCGAGTACCGGAGCTTTAGCGAGGAACGGAGCGCCCTTGCGGGCGGGGCGGGCTCTGCTATGTGAAAGAGGCCGGCGGCTGGTGGAGGTGGCGGTGAGGCGATGCGTCACGGACCTGCGTGGCGCCTCAGGTGCGGAGAATGGTGAGGTGAAGTACAGACCGATGCTGCTGACCAGCGGCCCCCTGCGCCCAGATAACGATCGGTACGCGTTTATCCGACGCTCGTTCGGTACTCGTTCCTCGGCTGCGACCTCGGTCGGCGAAGAAGAGGGCCCTTGAGCTTCAACGAGTGGGCGGGCGGCATGCCTGGGCGCTGATGCTGCTGACGTCTGTTCTTGCTGCCGTTCTGTTGACCGTTTTCCTGGTTTACGCGCTTGATGAGAGCTTTTCCGAAGTCATCGCCTTCGTAGGACCGTTCACACTGGCGATGGTCGCGGTTCAGTCCGGTGTTCTTCTCTGGCGTGCGAGGCGATCTAGTTGAGGTTCAAGCCGATGCTCGTCTCGTCTGGTCCTTTGAAGCCGGACTCCGATAGATACAGCTATGAGGTGAAGTGGGACGGGTTCCGCGCCCTGATCGAAGCAGCTCCGAGCGGGATCACGATCTGGAGCCGCAACGGCCACGACATGAGCTCTCGCTATCCTGAGCTCCAAGGACTCAAGGCCGTCCTCACGACCTCGGTGGTCCTCGATGGGGAGATCGTTTGTCTCGACGACAAGGGCAATCCCGACTTCGCCGGGCTCTGGTTCCGCAGTCGCGGGTCGAGCACTCCTGCGGTCTGCTTCATGGCCTTCGACATTCTCGAGGTCGGAGGAAAGGAGCTGATCGACGACCCATACCGCGAGCGTCGACGCATTCTGGAGAAGCTCAACCTGAGTGGGCCCCATTGGTGCACCCCGGAGACGCACGTCGGAGAAGGAGCGGCTCACTTCGCCGCCACCAAGGAGATGGGCCTCGAGGGCGTGGTCGCGAAGCGTCTCGACTCTCGTTACCGTCCGGGTCTTCGATCGAGGTCATGGACCAAGACCAAGCACTTCCAGACGCGCAACTTCGCGCTGCTCGGTTGGCTACCTCCCGAAGAGTGGAGACAGGATCGGGGCTGTGTCGTTCTCGGACTTCGTTCGGAAGGGGGGATCGCGGTAGCCGGGGTCGTCGAGTCGGGCTACGGACGCGATCTGGTTGAGCAACTTCCTGTTCTCACCCGACGTGAACTTCGGTCGTTGCAGCAACCAGGTCGGATCTGGGAAGGCAACGACCCTCTAGTTGGTGCTGTGAAGTACCTGGAGTGGAGCCCCGCCAGCGGCCTCCGTCACGCAACCCTGATCTCCTAGCGCTGGGATGCCTCGTGTTCAGCTCGTGGACGTCGGGGCTCGCGTTCCACGGGTCGCCCTCGGCCGGTTGGCTGCAGCATCCGAAGGTATAGGTCAGCGTCGGCCACCGATGTTGGGAGCTGCCGACCGACGCATCCCGACCTACTCGTCCAGGATCTTGGCTATCAGAACGAGGAGGATGATCAAGTAGCCGACTTCGTTCATGAAACTCTCCTTATATGGGACGCAACAGCGTCCGGCTCTACGGAAAGTGTCGGCTCGGTGGACCCGCCACCAAGGTCCGACGAGGACATCGCGTCCCCTGAAGTTGTCGGCTCGGTGGGCCCGCCACCAAGGTCCGACGAGGACATCGCGTCCTCTGAAGTTGTCGGCTCGGTGGGCCCGCCACCAAGGTCCCGACGAGGACATCGCGTCCTCTCACGAAACGATAAGCGAGCGACCGGAATCGGCCCGGATTTCTAAACAGCTCGGTCAGACGTAATGAGGCAAGGGTCGGAGAAGCTTCTTGTCAGCGTCAGGAACGAGGCGGAGTCGGCTTAATCCAGACCGCCCAGGTGTCGTCCGATGGCGTGGTTGGCACGAGTGTCTCGTGGAAGCGAAAGGCTTCAGAAGCGCGCGCTGCCCAGAGCTCCAGATGCACGACCACATTCTCGGTGGGCCGCTCTGAGGTACCTAGAGGCAAGCCACTAAGGCCGCTTGCCACCATGTTCGTGCTACCTGGAGCCCGATACGCGACCTGACCGGGCAGGGCCTGAACTTGATGGGTATCTCCGAACGGCATGTGAAAGGCGAACCGCTCGAGGGGAGCGGTGATCTGAAGTTCAGCACAGATGACTTCCCCTCGACAGCGACTTTCAGGAATCACCAACGCGGTTGAAGGGTCTGCCTCGACGAAGAGATCCGCGTGGAAGAATCCAATGGACTTCGTGTTGAGACTTGGTCGCGGTGAGAACAGCATTGAGGAGAAATGCTTTCGGTAGTTCGATCCGCTGAACGAAGAGAGAGGCCAGCTCCTGTTTGGTGGCGCTTCGTGTCCCGGTCCCCTCCCGCCAGGGGACCTCTCGATCGGTTCCCCGAGTTTGGGGCTTGAAGATGTACGGCTTGTTGCCCACTTTGAATTCGAGAACCATCACAGGCAGGGTGCCGGGTGACTGAACGACCCGCTCCGAGAGGGTGGGTGCTTGTCCGTCGAAGTGGGCGCGCACCTGCGCCCACCAGGTGGAAAGTTCGATGCGAGGCGCTCCTCGAACCTCACCATCCTCGCCGACCCCTATCAGCCAACGGACGAGCTTTTCCGAACTGGCGTTGGCCTGACCGGCGAGTTGGCGAGCAGCTCGTTTCGGCTCGGGCCATGTCGCCTTCAGTTCGAGGGAAGCATCCTCGATCGGCCCGTGCGCCCGCGCTCGGGAGATGACCTGAGTTGTCCAGGCAAGAAGATCGCGACTCTCGTCGATTGGGCCCATTACACAGACAGGCTAGTCGTAGGTGCTTGTGGGCGACTATTCCAGCATCCGCTCCGCCCCCACGACCATCAGGTCGACACAGCACCCGATGCAGCTCGCGAGCAGCTCGTGGTCCACGTCCCGGTCGATGTGCAAGCGGTCGCAGCGTCCACAGATCGCGGCCGCCGGCTGTAGGCAGCGGCCCTCCTTGAACGAGCGCAGCCACTTCCCCAGGTCGTCGGGTGAATGCAACAGGTGCGTCCGTCCATCGCGCACGTCTTCGATCGCCACGATGTAGTCGTCGTTCCCGACGGGGCGGACCCGCACCAGGCGCCCCAGGGCCCGATGGCTGAGATAGGTGGCGATGAGCGCCACCGCTCGCTGCTTCATGTCTCGCACCTCCGTTAGCTCGGCGGCTTCTTGGAGGTGGCGCGGGAGCACCGCCTACTAGCGGAGACGTCAAGGGAACGCGCAGCGCGGCGAGGAACGAGAGCGAAGCGGGTACCACAGCCGCCTTGACGACGGAGCGGGCGGTGCTAGACGTTCAGTACGAGAGCCGCCGAGCAGGAGTGCGTGTGAGTCCCCGCACGATGATGCGTATCGTGTAGCGCGACTGCGTCCAAGGAGGGAGAGATGGAACGAGGCTCTGTGATCAAGGCGGCCTTGTACATGAGCCTGATCTCGCTGCTGCTCATCTGGCTGCCTATCGTCGGGCCCATCGTTGCAGGCATCGTCGGCGGGAAGATCGCCCGCACGGTGGGCAAGGCGCTGGTCGCGTCGATAGTTCCCTCGGTCCTGGTGGCGGCAGCGTTGTTCGCCATCCTCAACGCGTTCGAGCTCCCGCTCATCGGAGCAGTCAGCGGCGTGGCGGTCTTCCTGTTCATCCTCGTTGGTGACATCCCGATGGCGATCGCGGCCGCTGCTGTTGCCGCCGCGACTCCCGACTCTGAGACCTAGTGGACCCTCGGTCGATGGCCGACGAACGCCTCCCGATCATCCACCGCAACCCTGAGTGGCGGATGGTGTGGGACGAGCTCGACAAGCCGCTCCAGAGGGAAGTCAGGCGCACGATCCGGCGCGGCCAAGCCATGACGGATCCCGGTCACGCGGCCGTGGCCGCGGGAGCCGCGATCCGCTGGAGGCGCGAGCTGACCATCCAAGGGGTCGTTTCGGTCATCCTCGGGGCCGCCATGGCCGTGGCGCTCTGGAGCATCAAGCCGTCGAACCCGAACTTCTTCTATTGGCTTCAGTGCTTCGTTGCCGCGACCTGGCTGCTGATCGGACCGACCGCTGGGGTGTTCTGGAGGCGCCGGGCGATTTCGGCAGAGAGAGCGAATCGAAAGGTAGTCAATCGAGGGTCGCTACCTGTCCGACGGACGACCTCAGCAGGCGCGCGATGAACTACCGAGTCGGGGGTGCGTTTTATGCCGGCCGATAGTTCTCGACGTCGGTGACGTATGCCTCGAGAGCCGTCCGCAGGTTGTCCTCGAGGCCCGCGATGAGTACGTCGAGCGTCTTCTCTATGACGGCGGGGGTGTCGACGCGCACGAAATGAGCGTCGTGCCACAACAGCTGGTTGGCGGCTGTTCCCCAGCGACGAATGACGTGCGCGGCGACGAGATGAAGATATGCAGTGTCGTAGAGCTCGGCCCCGATTCCGATGAAGAGATTTGGTAGTGCCATCCCGGTTGGTTGGACGAGGATGAGCCGGCCTCCTAGGTAGAGGATTTCGCCGTATTTTGTGAACCGGTTGATGCCGTAGGTGCGGAGCAGTAGTTCGCCATCTTTTAGTTCCCCATCGCCGAGCCCCTGCTCGTGCAGCCTCCTGGCGAGTGGTTGGAGCCGGTTCGCGATCGTGACGAGGATGTCGCTGAACCGGTGCCAGGACTCGGCTCGCTGTCGCGCTTCTCGCTCGTTGTTAGCAGTGGCGGCCTGGACCCGTGCTGCGAGGTCCTGCACGTCGGATGCAGATGATGGTGTCGGCGGCGAGACCCACGCTCGCAGCTCATCGTGGAGGTCCGCCATCGTGGGGCGTCGTTCGGGGTTGTGCCGCGTGCAGGCTTCGATCAGTTGGTCCAAGAGGGGAGCGCGAGGATGCGATACCTGCGCGCTGACGCGATGCTCATCGGTGTCGGTACGGAGTTCGCCTGGAGGCGGAGCTGGGGCACCCGAAGCAAGAACCCACATCGTCTTGGCCAAAGAGTAGACATCGGCTAGACGGGCGTCTGCCGCTGCGGGATGCGTAATCATCTCGGGCGCGATGTAATTGCGGGGGCCGAGCGCTTTAGCGTCCGTGGTGATCGGGTCCTTCCCAGGGAAGCTAACGAGTCCGAAGTCCGCGAGCAGTACCTCTCTCCCGAGAGCGAGGATGTTCTCTGGTTTGAGGTCGCGGTGGCTGATGCCATCTTCGGCAAGGTGGACCAGCGTCGCCGCAAGGTCAGTTACCACCTGGACCACGACCTCGAGGTCGGGATGTTCGCCCAGGGCTTCACGGATGGGCCTCGCCACTGGCATCGAGAACCATGCAGGGTGGTCTCGCGACGGCATGTCCGGGATAGACGCATCGAGGATAGGCAGGATCCCGCGTCTGCCGCTTTCGCGCCTGTGAAAGTCGATCTCGTCGACGAAACGCTTGAAAGGTTCTCTGTCGGTTTTGGTGATCTTCAGAATCTTGAGCGCGAGGACGTTGGCGTCGTCACGTCCCGCCTGCCACACCTCCGCGTTCGCACCGCCACCGAGGAAGCGCAACAACTTCCAGCCGTCGACGTGCTCACCCGAGGCGTACTTTCGTTCGTGCATCGCCACCAGCATCGCGCCGTCGCTTCATGCCTTTTGAAAGGAGTTCCATATGGGGGGTCTTCCCGTAGCCGGCTACTACAGGGTCAGCCTCGCGCGCGACAACATGCACGCCCCCGAGCTCTACGAAGACGAGATCGGCCGCTACTGCAGCTACAAGAAGCTCGAGCTCGCGCGCATCTACTCCGACCTCGACTACTCGGCCTTCCGCGGCGCCAAGGCACGGCCTTCACTCGAGGAGCTGGTCGAGCACCGCAACGACTACGCCTCGGTCATCGTCCCTAAGCTGTCGCGCTTCGGGCGCTCGATGAAGGAGCTGATCCGGCTCTTCGAGCTCTTCGATGCCGATCGGATCCCGCTCGTGTTCCTGGATATGAACCTCGACACGTCGACCAGCCAGGGTCGGCTGCTGCGCCACATCCTCGCCGCGTTCGCGGAGTACGAATCGGACGTGAAGGCGGACTACACGCGCGCCAACCACCGCCGCGTGCGGGCGGAGGGCAGACCATGGGGAACCGCCCCCTATGGGTTCAGACGCGGGCCCGAACCCGCTACCTGGGAGGTTGATCCGGAACGCGGTGCGGTGGTGGCGGAGATCTTCGACCGCTACGCGGCAGGATCGTCCGCGAACGCGATCGCGAGGTGGCTGAACGAAGAGCAGATCCCGAGCTCCAAGAACGTGCGCTGGAAGGGACAGGCCATCGGCAAGATGCTGGACAACCCCGCCTACGCGGCCCTCTCGCTGCTCGACCACAACCTCGTGGAGGCGCAGTGGGCGCCGATCGTCACCCGCGCCACCTGGGATGCGGTGAGAGCGCGCCGAGCAGCCGACGTCCGTCGCAGCTCGAACCTCGGCAAGACCAAGCCGCACAAGCCCTACCTCTTGTCCGGGCTCATGTGGTGCGGTCAGTGCGGGCGCAAGATGACCCACACCACGACCACCCGGGACGGCAAGGGCGTCTATCACTGCAACGGCAACGAGTGGGGGACCTGGTCGGGCTGCCTCAACGCGCGCGTGTACGGCCCGCTGGTCGAAGCCCGGGTGGCGGAGATGTTCCTGGCGCGCTGCTCGTTCACGATCGTGACCGAGATGGGGGAGCGCGCCGGCTCGCCGCGTCAGCTGTGGGAGCAGGCGACGCTCGCCGACCGCAAGCGCCTGCTCAACCTGGTCATCGCCAACGTGGTGGCTACTCCCGTCGACCACGAGGTGCCGCGCCATGAGCGGCGGACGCGCTTGACCCACGACCTGCACATCGAGTGGAAGAACGAGCTCGACGAGGGCGAGCAGATCGTGGTGGTGGGAGACGAGGCGGAGCCCCCTGCGCCGGCGCGCAGCGTCAGCCACGGCCGCTTCCAGATGTTCCGCGCCCACGAGGCGCGCACGCTGGAGGAGATGGCGACCGCAGAGGCGTGGCCGAGTCCTGTGGGTAAGAGCTGGGCGGAGTGGCAGCGGGAGCTGCTCCAGGCTCGCTAACGTTCTGGCGTCCGATCGCTGCGACGAGAGAAGATAAGGACGATGGCAAGGCGCGACGGCTTCTTCATCGAGAAGGCGATCGGCGTCGGTCTCGTCGCGGCCGTCATCGGGCTCCTGCTTACGGCTCCCGTGTTCTGTGTCAGCCAGAGCGACCGCGCCACCCGGTGCGACGGGCTGATTCCGGTGGCGAGTTCGTGGGCGGGGTCGGTCGCGGCAGCCATCGTGCTGGGGATCCTCGTGTCAGCGGGTTATTTCGTGGTGAAGCGCCCGCTCGACTAACCAGCGACGCCGCACGGCGCGTCCTGTCGCGGGCGAGATGCCGCGGGACCCATATGACACACCGCCGCGCGTCCTCGCGCGGGCGCGGCCTGAGCGCCGCCGTAGAAGGCAAACGGAGGCAAATGCTTGTAAGACACGTGCTGACGCGAGAAGATGCCGCGATGGCCAAGAAAGAAGAAGGATCTTCTCCCGCCCTCGTCCCTCGCTATCTGAAGCTCGAGGACGTGGCCGCCTACCTCTCGGTAAGCGTTCCCCAGGTCTACAGCCTGGTCCGGGCAGGCGAGCTGCCGGCGATCAAGATCGGGGGCCGCGGGGTGTGGCGGGTCGATCGCCACAAGCTCGACGCGTACCTGGAAGAGCTGGAGCAAGAGACCGCGAAGTGGGCGAAGGCCCACCCCCTGAACCCGCGGGACCGAGCGGTTCCGGATGAGGACGAGCTGGAGTAGGCGGTGGATCCGTCCGTGCGCCGGGCTCTCCTGGTTGTCCTTGGGCTCCTCGCTTTGATCGCGGTCGTGTGGATCACCAACATCTACAGAGGAACCTAGTAACGAGCGTGGAAAGAGGCGGCAGCAGAACCCCCCTGATGCCGCCATAGCCACCTCTTCGCGCAGCCCGGAGCGCTGTCAAGGGCGCAGTCCGCGTCAGCGGATCGAGGGCGGAGCGGCTCCAGCGGGCCCGGCAGACCCTTGACAGGTATAGCTCCGGGCGGGGCAACCGTGTCTCAAGGACCGGCGGCATCGCCGTCTGCCCTAGGTGCTGACCGCCTTCGGACTACTGTGGTCCACGTGGCGCAGTCGACGACAACCATCAGCAGCGGCCGCCCACCGTGGCCCGTGGTCGCGTTCATCCCGCTGGTCGCGGCATGGAACCTGATCGGTTACTTCGTCCTCAACCGGCCGCCGCAGGATCTTCTCAATGTGCTTTACGGGTTGGTCCTCCCGATCGCGATGAGCATCGGGCTGTGGCGCGGAGCAAGAGGCGCCTGGTGGGTAGCCGTTGCATCAGCCGCACTGGCGGTCGTGTTCGGAGCCGCGACCGTTTGGACCGGTGAACGAGATCTCGCGGTGGTTCAGCTTGTCGGCGGGTTGACACTGTTGCTGTTGCTGACCCACGACAGCACCCGGCGCTGGTGTGGTTTCCGAAGCTGACCACGAGTCGCCAAAGTCAAAGCCCGAGGCGCAGCAGCAGCTACTCGCTGATTCCTGGCCCTCCTCCCAGCCATTCATCATGGGTCTCCAGGCTCTCGTCCTTCGTGATGAAGAACGCACCTCCTTCGACGGCCTCGTGGCCTTCGCCCGACCAGCATGTATTCGCCGTCAGGGACGCGTCCCGTAGGTAAAAAGCCGTCTGGTCAGAAGCGGTGGAGAACCACCGACTGACCCGCCCTGATGTTCGAACCCGGGGGAGGCGTTACCCGTACTCTCGGGCCCACCACCAGCAGCAGGTTCAGCATCACCCTCCTGAGCACGTTCGCTGGCTTCAGGTCACCCAACGGCCCCGTCCGGTCACGCCAGTCTCGTTCGACGTCTCTGCCGATCTCGACCTTGAGGCCTCGCTTGTAAAGCGGCGTCGCCACGTCAGAAAGGCGCATCCCGTTGACGTTCGGCACCTTCACTCCGGTACCGGCTGCAGGTATCCGTTCGTACATCTCGAGGCATCCTTTGATGTAGCGCGGCTCCAGGCCGGCGACGAAACACTTCACTCCCTTGCAGAACCCGTCGCACTCGTAGTTGAAGCTGGGAACCGGGAAGGAGGCGGTTCCGGTGATCCGGCGCCGCTCGCCGGGCTGCAGCGGAGCGGCGTCATCGAGCGTGACCACCCCGACGGCCCGATCGATGAGATAGCAGGTCGGGGTGAGCGGTTGAGAAGAGTGGTTGATGACATCAGCGCGCACCCACACCTCTTCTTCGGGTTCGCCCGACCGGTCGCGTAGAACCTCGAACGTCTCGCGATCCACTGACACGGCGGGTGAGGGTGACGTCTGGCCCGTGGGCGCTTCAGCCTGCGAGGCGGGTGTCGAACATCCGCTCGCCAGCGCCAGCGCCAGCGCGAGGGCCGCGACTCTTCTCATGTGGGGGTAGACGAACGAGCGCTCCTCGACGCTGCACGTTTACTGCAAGGAGGTCACCTCATGGATGAGCCGCGATCCACTTCCCTGCGCGAGAGAGGTTGACTGGTCAAACGCCACCACACCGAATACCAAAGCCACCGCGACAATCAGCGCGCCGATGCGCCTTCCACCCATGTGTCCCCGCCCTTCGATGATCCGCCTCGCAGGACGGAGATCAGATGACTAGACAGAACTGCCTAGCCCGTTGAGCGCATGAAAGCACCGAAAGCGGAGTGAACCACGACAAAACACCGACAGTTCAGCGACAGAAACACCGACAAGTAGTCCGTCTTACGAGAAACCGCCCTCTGAACGTGGCGGCGTGTCATCTCTGTCCCCCTCAACGAGTCTGAATCCTTCGCCCCTCACGCGCACGAGGAAGCGGGGAGACGACGGAGGAGCCGAACCGAGCGGCTCATATCGATCAACGCCGTACCTCGGGCTGCGATCTCCTCCAGGCCGTCGTGTGGCTCCAGGGCGAGGTCGACTCGGTCCTGCTGTTCTCGTCGACTTCTCCCACAGCGATCACAGGAGCCGAAGAAACTTCCTGCACCTCTCGAAGGCAATGCGACTCAGTGGGCGACGATCGCCACTGCCCGCTGCTTCATGACTGCACCTCCTGTTGCTCGGCGGCTTTCCGAGCCGGAGGCGTGAAGCGCCGTCTTCTAGTCGACGAGGTCAACCGTCGCCGGAGGCGAGCGAGCATCCATGGACGCGCAGCGTGCGGTTGACGGAGGAGGAGACGGCGCTAGAAGGAAAGACCTAGCCGCCCGAGCGGTGGTGCGGGACCTGAGGAGCGGAGCGTCTCTTTCGCCCGCCACAGCCTTGGCATCCAGCTGCGGACCTCAGAAGCCCTCTTTAGTAGCGTCCGAGTCGACAAGGCAATGCTCCTCGGAAACCGCAGGTCCATCCCATACGCCGCAGACGAGACCCGCGCGGTGACAGTCGGTGAGACTCCTTGAGTCGCCGCCCGTTGTTTCACTGTCGCTAGCTCTCCTGACCTGACTGTTCTTGTTACTGCTCCGATGCGCGTCTTCGATACCTGGATCGTCCCATCAGAGTGCTGGCCGGCGCGGGCGTTAAGCCCGCGCAACCGACTCCTGAGTTTGCCTCCGCAGCGACTCCTTCACCTGGCTGCGGTAGGCATGTCTGCTGGTCCTAGGCCTGAAGGATCGGACGTGTCTCCATCTTGAGAGTTGCCGCTAGCGTGGCTGCCAGTCGGGAGTTACGAGCCAATAGCCGTTGTAGAGGAGGAGACGGCGCGAGCTTCCATCCGCCTTGATCGCGAACAGGGCCAACGTGTTTCGATACACGTCCACCACGACGATCTCCGAGC
>JALYHL010000009.1 GCA_030776625.1 Actinomycetota bacterium
GTCCCAGGTCGAGTAGTTGTCGCAGGTGACGGGGTCGTCCACCGCAGGCAGGCACTTCGCGAGCCCGTCGTAGTCGTCGCAGGTGAGCGGGTCGTCCACCGGCGGCACGCAGTCCCAGGTCGAGTAGTTGTCGCAGGTGACGGGGTCTTCGATCGGCGGCACGTCGCAACCGCTATCGAGTATCACGCACGGGTCCGGGATCTGGCATTCACCGATGAGCGAGCAAGGCTCCGGGATCTGACATTCGCCGATGAGCTCGCAAGGGTCCGGGATCGCGGCTGCAGACGTCGTCGTCCCGGTCTCCCCGATGGTTGTGACCTCGAGCGTGCCAGCGTGGTCCGTAAGAGCCGCTTCGCCAGAATCCGTGGATCCGTCAGACGGTGGGGCGTCAGCGGACGGCGTGGTGTCTCCAGACGGCGGGGTGTCCCCGACGGGCGCGGTCTCTCCAGAGAGCGTGCTTTGATCAGCCGGCGAGGGTTCAGCAGACGGCGACGGTTCGACAGAGTTCAGCCCGGTAGGGGTGGGTTCACTAGACGGTGTCGGCTCGGCATTCGGCGAGGGCGAAGATCCAGCCTCCGGAAGCGCTTCCACGAAGCTCCCGCTTGGGTGACTCACGGGATTCGTCCGCACGATACCCACCAGCCGGTCGATTCCGTCTGTTCCCGAATAGGTGAAACGCTCTTCTGCCGGCGTTCCGGGTTCGAAGATCGCATCCCCACCCGAGGGATCGAATCCGGAAACGTCCTCGAGACGGATCTGCCCGTCCTTTGCAGGATCGGTCGGCGTCACCTCATGCACGAGGTTCGATCCAGTTCCCTGCGCCAAGGAGGTTGACTGGTCAAACGCCACCACACCGAATACCAAAGCCACCGCGACAATCAGCGCGCCGATGCGCCTTCCACCCATAGGTTCCCCGCCCTTTCCGCGTTCCGCCACATGGCGGAGATGGGATGACTACGCAGAAATGCGTAGTGCTACGGCAGGAGACAACGGGAGCAGTGGGAGAGTCGAGTCCAGAACGGGTCCAGTTCAGGTCCAGAACGGGTCCAGTTCAGGTCCAGAACGGGTTCGGCCACGAGGGAGCGGAACAGCGGCGGAGCCCGGGGCCGTACGAGAAACGGCTCGAACCTGTTTGCGACCCCTAGGTGTCTAGCGCCTCGGCGCTGGCGTCCGCGAGGCGGAACCCGCGACCGCGCACGCGCACCAGGAACTTCGGCGTCGACGGATCGTCCTCGATCAGCTGCCTGATACGTCTTACGTGCGATTTGAGGGCACCGAACTCGCCCACGCTGGATTCTCCCCAAACCCTGCGGCAGAGTTGCTCGGTGGTCACGACCGCGCCGGCGGCCAGTATCAAGATCTCCATGATCTTGAACTGGGACTCGGTGAGGTGAAGCGGTGACGAGTTCCACCTCGCGAGATGAGTCCGCGTGTCTAACTTCAGCGACCCCCACCGGATGGGATACGGGAGTGGCACCGGGCGAGCCATCTCCACCAGCGCCGTTCCTCTCTCCACGATCTGGCTAGGTGGCTGCTGCGGATCGAGAGCTAGGTCGACGACGCCATAGTCGTCCTCGTCGACATCGCCCAGAGCCAGGACGGGGGCGCCCGACGCGGCTCGTACCTCTTCGAGGCATCCTGAATCTTTGTCATGAGCGAAACAGGCGCCTAGCAGCACGAGGGCGTAGGTCTCGTTTCGCACCTGGTCGATCACCTCGGCGCAGGAGAAGGCGAGGCTGGGGGCGATGCGCGCGTTGCTGAACTCCCGGGCGAGCCTGCCGGCCGCGCCTGGATCTTCGAGGGCCACCAAGACACGCCTCCCCGGCGCCCCCGCCTCATCCGCGATCCTGCGCTTGAGATCTCCCTCTCGGGTCACGGGGAACACCTCCTCGCTCGGCTGTCGAGTCTTGCTCCGAGGCGTGCCATCAGTAAGCGACGACCGCATGGATCGACAGGTGATCCGACCACCTACCTGCGTCGTCTCCTGCAGGCAACGTCCCCGCCTGTTCGACCGTCACTGGACCTGTCCGCCTCTTCACGAGGAGGTAGTCGATCCTGTTGCCACCCTCCCGCGTGACGTGCTTCTTCAGAAGCTTCGGGTCCCCGTCGCAGACTTCGAAGACTGGATCGCAGTAGCCGAGATTCTGCGCCCCACGGGCCAGCCGAACGTTGACCCCGGAGTACCACGATGACCAGCCACGGCCCGTGCGATCGGACTCGTTAGCGTCGCTGCCCATGATCATGAGATCACCCGACCAGCTGGGTTCGAGCATCGCCGTGTTGGCCTTGGTGAAGTTCGACAACGGACGCGTAGGCGGCGCTTTCGGCTCGGTCTTGAAACTCGCGCATGTGACCCACCGCTTGGCGAGTCGATCGAACAGCCGCACCTGCACGGCGGGAGAACCGTCCGAGTCGGCGGCGCAACCCGGTCCTCCGAAGCCTCGCCAAGCGCGATGCCTCGCTCTCTCGAAGCGCTCCTTCCGCCACACCACCGCCGGATGCCAGCTTTCCGCGTAGCCGCGACCGTCCCAGGTGCCGCCGAGCTGCTTTCGTAGGGTTTCGAGGAAGAGCTCGCGCTGGCGGCGATCGGCGAAGTCCTGGATCAAGACGATGTCGGGCTTCAGCAGGGCCCCCCTCTTGATGTAGTCGACCCACCCCTCCCAACGATCCTCCATCTTGTGGATGTTGAAGTCGTAGAGCGAGAGCTTCTTGCCGCTGGGGTTGATGCGTCCCACGTGAGTCAGCCGTACCTAATCGGTTGGCGCGCGGGTCAGAAGCGCGTGCATTGGTTCGGCACGGCCACCCGAAGGAGGTCCGCCATGTCGAAGGATGCCGGGTCGCCAGCCTTGGTCGGCAACGTCGGCTGCTACGTCGATGTGTCGCTCGATGCGGGCGTCACCGTTCTCCTTCGCGGTCTTTTCGATCCGTATCCGCTGGCGGCCCTTGTTGATCCAGTGCTTATAACCCCCACCCGGGAAGTCCCACCAGCCGGTGAGCTGACAGCCCTTGGCGACCGCCTCGTCGTCGCACTCATCGAACCGCTTCATGTTCAACTCACTCCGACAGCGATGCTTCACGATGCGCACGTGTCTGGTTGACGCACCTCAGGCGCGGGCGAATGTCAGGAGGTCATGGATGCCGACGATGCCGTCCCCATCAGCGTCGGGGACAGTGGGATCCCAGGTAGGCCTTGCGTTCAACCAGCTCTGCTTGTCAAGCTCGATCAGGCCGAGCAGCACTTCACCAACGATGCGACCCCCCACCGCTCCGAGATGACGGCCGTCCGCCCGTTTCTCCGCTTCCTTGAGGATGTAGAACCACAGTGGCGTCGGGTCGGGTGCGCCCTCGAGCTCATCGCTTCGCAGAACCTCCTCGCTCATCGCGCGCGCGACATCCTGACCTGAGGGAAGCTTCAAGAGCTGGCCTTTCACAAGGTTGAGAAGCGCTAACGAGTCTCCTCCTGGAATCTGAGCAAGTGCGCGAACAAGTTTCGTGTTGATGAGGCGGCTTGGTTGCGCGGCACCGGCGGCGAAGAACAGAGACCAGTCCACAGTCCAGGGCGCCGGAAGCTCTCGCCGCCCGCGCAGATCCTGGAGTTCGTTCTGCAGGGGACCCGGAGTGAACAGTGGAACGCCTGTGGCATCTCCGTTCAGGTCGTAGACGCCGCGGATCATGCTGTGCCCGAACCTGTAAGCCGCTCCCGAGAACTCGATCGGCATGTAGGGGTTGTTCCTGGGTTCGTAGTGGCGACGGATGAAGTTGTCGATCCTGCCCTCGGGCCCGCCGCGTTCGACGAGTTTCTCGAATAGATCCGGACCGATGATTCGTGGCACGAAGTCATGAACCACGGCCCATTGGTAGTGCCACCGCACCCGCAGTTGGGCTTCCTCGAACTTGGCGTCAGCCGGGACCGACGGGTCCTGCATCACTTCCGCCGCGATCTTGTTGTGCAGCCGCAGGAAAGCAAGATGGAGCTGACCGATGATCGTGTTCTCGTCGTTACGGGGGTCGCCGAGCAGCGCCGTCTGATGCGAGTTTCGAGGCAGGTCCTCAACGCCCCTGCTGTTGGTCTCCACGAGCATCTGCATCCCGTGGGTATCCGGCACGTACTGGAACGGCTCGTCGATCGGACCTGAGCCGTATACGGAGTCCAGGTCGAGCGCCGGTGAGCGAAAGTTCCGAAGAGCGTCGCGATCGTTGACCCTCTGTGCACTCGTGACGGGGTCGAACGTGATGTCGTGATCCAGGAACTGTCCAAAGTACGTGTAGCCGGCCGGGAGGTCTGGGTTGTCCTGATCGGTCGGGGTCGGATTCGTACCCCAGCCTCCTGGTGCGGGGTCCTCGCCGACCATCTGTTCCGCAAGAGCCTTGAGAACGTCTAGCGGAAGCTCCGGCATCGGAGATAGCCGCCTGAACATGCGGCCGAAGACTCCCTCATGGATGGGCGACAGCGAGACCCGTTCGCTGCCACGCAGGATCTTCTGCCCGTGCAGCGGTGGGATCGGCGCCGGTGCACTGGGGTCTTGGTTGGGCATCGACGTCCTCCTGGGGGCCGGAGCTTAACAAAATGAGTTAAATCAGTTTACAAGCTCCGTGTGTGACTCAGGTCGCGCTTTCAGGCGACGGCTCCCCGCGGTGGCAGAGACCTTGGCGTTCGCGTGCTGGACTACTAGACCGCCAGGTCTTCGACCTTTGCGAGTCCGCTTCGGTAGATGCTGGCAGCTTCTTGATGACGCCCCAGCTCCATGAGAGCGTCCCCGAGGTACGCGCTGGCTGTTGCGATCGCGTCCCGCGCCTTTCCTTTGGTGTACATGGTCAACGCCTGGCGCAGCAAAGGTTCGGCCGCTTCCGGATCGTTCAGGTCGAGGTGACACAAACCCGCTTCGCGCAGCGCCCAAGCGCGTTCCATCGAGTCGCTCGCTTCGAGGAGAGCCAACGCCTCGTTCAGGTGACCCAGTGCACGATCGGGATGCCCTCGCTTGCGCTGGATCCGCCCGAGTAGGTTCAGGACGCGCGCTTTGTCCAGAGCGCTGGGGCTCACCTCCAGCTCCGACAACGCGTGCTTGGCTCTCGCTTCGGCCGCTTCGAGATCGTCCTCTTCTACTGCTGCAGTCGCCTGAGCGACGGCTGCTTTGGCAGCGGAATCGCGCCACCCGATCTGCTTGAAGAGCTCTTCGGCTCTGCCCAGAGCACGGATCGCCTCGTCCCGACGCCCCTGCTCCAGCAGGATCTGAGCCCGGTTGATGTTCATGCACGCGACATGTTCGGGGTCTTGGACGCGGGTCTCGAGTCGAGCCGCTTCGTCGGCGGCCTCCGCGGCGCGTTTCTTCAGGCCCGCCTCGAAACACGGGCCGATGAGATAGGAGTACGTCTGCAACAGCGCGCTCGGATCTGGAGCGTCACCTTTGCATAGCTCGATCAGATGGAGCTCGAGGAGCCGGATCGACGCGGCGAGGTCGTTCATCATGAAGTAGGTCCAAGCACGCCCCGTCACGACCGACGTCCGAACCTCCGGCGGCTCGTCGGCGAGTAGTTCCTCTGCCGCGACGAAGTGCTCTCTCGCTTGGGTCCAGTCAGCCGTTCTCTTCGCGAGCAATCCGAGTCCCTCATGTGCGGCCGCTTCGAGACGCGGCAGGCGCTGTCTCCGCGCCCGCTTGCGCAACCTGTCAAGCTCCTCTGCCAGCGGGGCGATCTCTCCAGAGTGGCTCTGGGCTAGGGCGCGGTCAACGTCCAGCTGGAGCTGGAGGTCGCGTTTGGGGTCCCGTCCTGTTATGAGCTGGTCGGTCGGGACATCGAGCCTCCGCGCGATGTGCTCGAGAGCCTCCTCCGAGGCGGTCCGCTTGCCCTTCTCGAGGTGGCTGATGTAAGCGGCGGTGTAGCGAGGGACGGCAAGCGCCTCCTGAGACAGCCCGCGCCCGAGGCGAAGTTGCTTGATCCGTTCTCCAACCGCCTCTGGATCCAACTGCGATGTCGTTCTTGCCATGTCTGCAAGCGTACCTAGCCCGTTGTTGACATAGCTCATAACTACTCTCTACCCATCGGTATAGATTCGAAGGGAGGTGAATCGATGCGCGCTCGAGTCATTGCGCTGGCCCTCGGGTTGGTCTCGCTCATGGCCACACCCGCGGGGGCGGGGGAGGACCCCGTCTGCACGATCTTGCGGCCCTGGTGCGGCTAGGCAGCTAGCGGGATCTAGCTCGCCCGGCTGCAGGCGGGGCCGGGCGGGCTACCGCTGGGGGAGAGGTTCGGCAACGCCGCTCAGGGGGAGCGGAGAAGGAGGCGGACAGGAATGAGACGGTGCATCGAGGAGAGGACGTCGTTCCCTGACTCGGAGTTCAAGTTGATAGACGGCCACTGGTACCACGATCCTCCGGGGCGCGACCCTCATCCTGCCGAGCGCCCCGGACCGAAAACTCCGCTGAGACCCCCTTTGCGCGTCGACCGCCCAGATGAGAACTCCGATGACTGATCCTCGTGTCACCCAAGCGTGGCCGTTCAAGGAATCGGACCGCCACGGGTGGCCTGGCGACGCGGACGTGACGGCGGCTGGATCGCTCGCGGAGAAGTTGCTTCCGGAATGGTTGTCGGTCCGAACGAAGAGGACCGAGGAAGAGATCGCTGAGAACAAGGCCGAGTTCGACGCGGACCTGGTGGTGGAGACCGAGTACTACAAGGCCGTTCTGTCAGTGGCGCAGGGAGCGATAGACAGGGCTCGAGCCTCAGCCGAGTTCGTGGAGAAGGCCGCTGGCGTAATCGTCACTATCTACACCGCTGTGATCGCGGCCTCGTACTCAGCCACCGAGAGGCCGCTGCCGCCGAAGGCGATGCTCCCGGCCGTTCTGTTGGGACTTTCTATCGCGTTGGCGGTTGTCTATCTTGCGTATCTTCCTGGGCCCGACGACGGGGATGAGGATGTCAAGGCGGCCGAAGGCAAAAGTCGTTCCCAGCGTTTCACGAACACCTTCGTCCAGTGGGCATCGGCCATAGTGGGCGAGCGCCGCCGCTGGCTGCGCGCGGCGGTAATCTCGCTGGGACTCGCGGTGATCTTGCTCCCAGCGCCTTTTGTCCGATTGGGCACTGAACCCATTCCAGGAACGAGCGCGTCGACCGACTGGCCGGCGATTGACGTGGTCGCTGGGTCCGAGGTCGCCCTACAAAAGATCCTTTACCAGGCGCAGGTGGACGAAGTCGTGGCCGCGCGGGCGAAGTCGGGGTCCGCGGTCCAGGAGCGCTACGACGAGCTGTGGTGGGTGGCGCTGGTGGGGTCTTTGGCGGCGATCTGGCTTGTCTCCGGCTGGTATCCAGGCGAGGAGCCGTAGGACCTGCGTTGGGCAAAGCCGAGGCATTAACAGGCTAGTTGAAACCTTCTCCTGATGCCAATGAACTTCCGAACTTGGGAGGAACCGGATCCAGCCGAACTTCTTCTGCTGTTCGACGACAAGGGGTGGGAGAACCTTTTCGATCGGTACGCGGGCGAGCTCGACCAAAACATCCCGTTGAAGCGATGCCTTGACGTCGCTCGCGCGGCCGGTGCAACGAGTGTTGTTATCGAAACCCGTTACATGGATCTCGATTATAGGAGCGAGTACTCCGCTTTCTACTCCCGTACCTTCGAGTTCATCCCGGACAGTGCTCACCGCCTTCACTTCTTCTCGATACCCTTGGCGAAACAGCAGATCTGGTCCCTCCCCCACGACATCGAGTACCTGGGCTTCATGGTCATTAGGCCATCTGAGCTAGGTCCTGTATGCCGAACTCTGCTGCGGCCACCGCCAGGTCTCGAAGGAGCTACGCGTACCGAGGTCAAGGCGACCGCAAATCTGTTCGGACAAGACTTGTCTGTTAGGGCCGTTCCCTTTGTTCAGCAAGACACGAGGTTAGGTCGTTGCGCGCATGCCGCGGCGTGGATGTGTCACTACATGGGTTATCTGCGAGGTGATGTTGCACGGCGAACGATGGCAGATTTCAGCTTGCTTGCAGAGCCCGCGCTTGGGATGGGCCGTCCACTACCGTCGGAAGGATTGACTGACCGACAGCTTGTGGAGCTATTTCGCCAGTTCGATCTACCTTGCAAGGTTTACAGCGTCCACGACTTGCCCGAAACCCCGGATGTACCGTGGACCGATCCCGATCCTCAACCGCCGGCCGGAGACCCTCCACCCCATCCCGGCACATGGGATACCCGTCTAATAAGAATCTCCTGTCGGTATCTGAACTCCGGCTATCCCGTGCTTGTGGCTACGAAGAACCACACGTTCGTTCTATGTGGCTATGAAAGAGAAAGACGTGCCGGACAACGGGACTGGATCACATTCTTGCGACACGATGATCAGCGCGGACCTTATTTGCGCATCAATGACGTAACCAAAGACGTCGATCCGGGGACGGGAGACGTGCTTGGTCCCTGGGAGAAACTAATAGTTCCCCTTCCCGAGAAGTTGTGGATGTCCCCCGAGAATGCCGAGATTGCGGGTGGGAGGGCGCTGCTAGAGATGGCTCAGCATGTTCGAAAGGGCATCCCAGATGCCGCCGAGGTCTTCGAGTTGTTAGCGACGAAGCGATTCGCCTTACGGACCTACGCGCGGCCGGCGAATATCTTCAAACGCGAACTAGAAGGTCGCGTCGATGAGGTCGTCCTGCGGGAACTTCGGCTGGCGCGGTTCTCAAGGTATGTATGGGTTGTTGAGTTGGTTGACCGAGCCCGTCGAGAGAGGGGCGAACCGTGTGTCGTTGGAGAGGCCGTGATCGATTCCACGTCTAGTGATGATCATCCCCAGGCCCTTGCCGTGCACGTCCCAGGTGCGGTCTGGGTTTCATTGACGGACGGAGAGTCTCGAGGACCTTCGCGGTGCGGTCCCGATCCATATCAAAGTGGGGGCGTAGGCCCTCCGTGAAGATGGAGTCGAGCTAGCTCAGTCTGAGATTCCCACCACTTGACTCAGCGCGTCGACGCGCTTCGGAGATTGTTTGGAGGTCCTTGCGCATCTTCTTACGCTCTTCGGGAGACATTAGTTCGAAGGGATCATCGAACTTAAGTTCCTCGACCTCTGTCAACTCCGGCGCAATGCTGTCCCGCTTGTCCTCCTCAGCGGCCATACCCCTCCCTGCCGAGAGCCGATAGGGCAGTGCGCTGACAGGATAAGCGCTAAACGGGGCCGTGATCAGGCTCATTCTGCTGAAGAAGAATCCATGTTTTCGCTGGCCAGGATGGCGTCGTAGATAAACCTCCATCGGGCAGCGCTTTGAGGCTGAGTGCCGCGAATTCTCAAGCTCGCGAGCTTCAGCACCTCTGCCTGAGGCAGATTCCGCTCTTCCGCGAGCTGTTGAAGCCCATCTGGTACGTCAGAGGGCAGATCGTGTTCACGAGACCCAAGTGGGCCCAAGACGTCCTCGAGCTTTCGGACTGTGTCGGCCCCGGGTCGCTTGCTCCGCCCGAGCTCAAGAGCGCTCAGGTACGCGCGAGACAGACCTGTCCGTTTCGCGAGGTCCGCCAGGCTCCACCCGAACTCCTCCCGGGCGGTCCGTATGCGAGCAGCAAGCTGCTCTGTTGCGTTTGAAGACGAGTTCGTCTGCAATACTTGACACCTCCGGGAATCGATGCGATGCTGTCTGCAATTGTAGACAGGAGTGTCCTCGAAAGCAAGGAGCTGAGATGAGTAACAAGATCCTCATCACGATCCGGGCAACCAATGGAACGCCTTGGGAGACTTCGGATTTCCAGCTAAATCAGAAGGTTCAAGTAGTCGTGAAGCGTGCGGTCCGCCACTTCGTTGAGGCTGGGGTGATGTCTGCTGGTGATTACAGCCTTGCCTTGGTCGTCGAGGGCAGAGCAATAGAGCTCGCGGACGATGCTTCCTTGGAGAAGGCCGGCGTTGTTCCTGGCGCAACCTTGGCACTCATGGCGAGGGGACCACAGGTCGACGGCTAGATGCGGCTATCGCTCACACTGAAGGTTCTTGAGAAAGAGGTTGAGCTTGCCAAAGCCCAACTGGAAGGGGTGCCGGGCAAGATCGAAGTCTGGCGTGACGGCACGAACGTCTATGTCAGCTTCGATCGTGGTCGCGGGGGAAGACCCGGAGTCTTCCGTCTCGACTGTTGGAATTACGACACGCAACCTCCGTCGGTTTCCATGGTTCACCCCATTTCTCTCGCTGAACTCCCCATGGAACAGTGGACACCAGGAGTCCCCCACAGTATTCATCCGCTAACGAACAGACCTTTCGTCTGCATCCAGGGGGTTGCCGAGTACCACTCTCACCCATCGCATATTGATGACAGTTGGGATCGATATCGGACCCGCTTTCGAATTCCTCAGGCTATCCACAAGCTATTGCAGAAGGCAGGTGTTCTTGCATGAGGCTGCATTTGAATCGCGCAGTCTTGAGTGACGCGGCGCAGATATTCGAGGCCGCCGGTGCACACGGTTGCGAAGCCACGGCAATGGTGGCTGGGCGAGTCGAGGGAGAAGACGCGCGTGGCACGCGTCTCATCGTGCCTCATCAGATCGCACGAACCGGGCTTGGGTGTTCAGTCGAAGTGACTGCTCAGGGCAAGCTCGATCTCGTCGCTGCGCTTGAGAAGGACGAGCGATACGTCGCGAGGATCCACTCCCACCCCGGTGAAGCGTTTCATTCCGACGTTGACGATGCCAACCCTGGCCTTACGGCTCAGGGGGCGTGGTCGATCGTTGTTCCCTATTTCGGCCTTGGTTTGCGCCGTGGGATCGGAGTATGCGCGATCTACGTGCGCAGAGGAGACGAATGGGTCGAACTCTCGTCCGCGGAAGTAGAGAGTCAGGTCTTGGTTCATGAATGACCCACGTGTCGAACTCGTATCAAAGATCGCCGGCGAGTCGGGAAACCTCCCCGCTCTTGTTGCTGACCTCGATCGCACCGAAATTGCTATTCGTACATCCCGACATCATGGGGTTCTGGGTCTAAGTATCGCTAACCTGATTTCCCGACTGACTCCTCGAGTGCGAGTGGAGCTGGAAGCGCCGGCCTCTTCAAGCACCTTTGTGGATGAGATGGCGTTGAAGTTCACGCGTGCGCTCCCCGAGTTCGGCTCATCGCCATCCAAGAGGCGACTCACGGTTGATGTTGGCTTAGGTGGTCCCAACGCGGACCTTTACGTCTCGGCCGACGCTTGGAATATGCGCCTTAGTGGGAGACCTCACCAGACTCTGCATGGAGAAGGTCCGGCGGTTGTCGCTTCGAGCGCTCTAGCAGCAGGGGAGCTCTTTAGGAGGGTCGTACCGATCCCTGGTACGCACCTGGGGGGTGGCGACGTCTTGGAGTGGAACCTCATCGATTACACGCTTTCGATAGTGCCCCACCAGAACCCCCGCGGTCCTGTCAGTGCGACATGTTACGGAGCAGGCTCAGTTGGTTCTTCAATCGCCTATTGCCTGATCCTCAGCAACGCGTCCGGAAGTGTGACCTTTGTGGATGCTGACTCACTCAAATCCCGCAATCGTCTCCGCTATCCGCTCTGGATCAGACCTTCGGAATCAGGAACAAAGGTCGGGTGGCTTCAGCGACATTCGACGCCGTACCTATCCTTCGTGGGAGTTTGTCGGTCTGCGGCCGAGCACATCCACACACAGGAAGAGGCCACGCGACTGGCGGTATCCGCCGTTGACACGGTCTCAGCTCGTCGGGATATCGCCGACGCCCTGGCTCGCCGAACGCTAAATATCGGTGTGGATGCCTTGCAGTTTCACGTCAGTCTCCACGGCTTTTCAGACGGTCTGGCGTGTGTTTACTGCCCCTACGTCGATTTGGGAGACCAGGTGAACGAGGAAGCCATGTACGCGCGGCTGACAGGTCTTCCACCTGCTCGAGTGGCGGAGTTGCTGGCTGGAGCGACTCTAGGATCTGCCGACTTGGCCATCATGATTGACCTCGGTCGCGTGGGACAAGGTGACGCTTCTGAGCTGATGGGTGGCCGCATACAAGACGCGGCGAGACTCCGCTTGTACGCGCAGGCCAACGTCTCGCTTGGACAAGAGACTTTCGCCATTTCCGCCCCGTTCGTGTCAGCTCTTGCCGGTGCGATCGTCGGCGCGGAACTTCTGAAGTCAGGCGCCGCCCTTGAGTCGTGTGCGCTCGACAGACGGGTGGATGTGGACATGTCTGGTTTCCCGACGGGGTTTCAGTCGCGACCTCCCCAGGACTCGTCCGGACGTTGCCTATGTCGAGACCCTCTTCGAGTGGGCCAATATCAAAGTCTGTGGGGTCCTCGGTAATGTGGAGTCATGTCGAAACCCACTCGAAAGCAAGTAGAGCTTGGGGCGGCCTTCCTCGCCGGGGCGGCAGCGATCGCGCTCGCCGTGGCAGGCAGGTGGGTATTCGCCCCCTCCGATATTCAAGCCGATGCCTCCGTCTGGGACGTGATAATCGCCGACAGGACTACGCTCGGTTTCTTGCGCTTGGCACTCCTGATGCTGGGCTTGTTCACGGTGGTAAGCATCCCCGCCCTCATGGTGGCAGGTCGGTGGATAAAGGGGTTCTCAGCGAGTGGATTGACCGCGGATGATGCGAAGGATGCAGAACTGGCACTTAAGGATTTGCGAGACCAACACGATCGCGTCAAGAAGCAACGAGATGAATTGTTGACCCTGCTTGACGAGGTGACCTCTCCACCTCATGAAGAAGCCGGAGGAACTTCGTGACTGACGAACGGGAAAAAGAGAACAAGGGTGACCCTCGAGATGCGGATGACCTTCGCAAGCGTCTCCGCGACTTGGCGCGAGAGATACGTGACACTGATCGGCAGGGCGGAATCGTTCTAAGCGAGGTCGACCGCGTCGAACGTCGACTCCGTGAAATTAGGACCAATCAGTGAGGTTTGGCAGGGCGCCCCTCGCCCGCTATCGGCACAGACTCTCCGTCCCAACTGACATTCTGTTGACATTCCCTCTCCGAAATGGATGGGGAGAGATCGGGTTGACCCGTGGGCTCGGATGACTCTCGATGGACTTTCTAGGCGCGATTGGCTGAAATTAGGATCGCTCGGAAAGTTGCTGCGCGGCCTTGCAAAACCGTCGTCCTAACGGACTTGTGGGTTCGAGTCCTACGCCCTCCGCCTAGCGCCTTGGTCCTACCCGCAGTTACGGGCTTCCTCGAGAAGCGCCCTCACCTAAGAAGTGTCGATCCGGGTTCGAGAGGTGTTTCGTCTAGCCCTCACATCCCTTCTTCTCTGAGCGATGCTGCGCGCCAAGCTCAGCCATTCCTGCTGACGCAACCGTAGTCCGCTCACTCCTCCACGCAACCGCACGCTGCGCGCTCATGAGTGCTCGCTCGACTGCCTCGTCGGTTGCGTTGCGTCGTCCGGGCGCGGACTTGTTCCGGTGGCGTCGGAACGGTTTCGGGCGCAGCCAGGTAGCGCCCAGGAAGAGAGGTAGTGATGAACCAGGTCGCTTTAGTCGGAAACATCACCGACGATCCCGAGCTTCGCTACACCCAGAGCGGTGCGGCCCTCGCAGGCTTCACCGTCGCGGTCAGCCGCCGCGCCAGCCACAACGGCGAGTGGCAGGACCAACGACGGGTTCTTCCCCTGCACGGCATGGCGCTCGGTCGCCGAGAACGCAGCGCACACCCTCAAGTGACCGGCTGCCCAGCGACAACACGCTGACGCGACACACGGAGTTTTGTACGTGTCTAGTCCGATCGAGTCAGAAGGAACCATACGTGTCTAGTCCGATCGAGTCAGAAGGAACCATACGTGTCTAGTCCGATCGAGTCAGAAGGAACCATACGTGTCTAGTCCGATCGAGTCAGAAGGAACCATCCGTTTGAGCCATGGTGCTCGATACTAGACCTTAACTACCGTTGGCCCTCCAGTTTAGGCGCGGTAGCAAGGAGGGAACTGGAGAAAAATCAACGTTCGGCTGGTGGCGGTGGCCGCCGCTCTCGGCTTAACCAGCGTCTTTGGGCTCGCGCACGCGCAGCCCGGGCAGTCCGGCTCTCCGGGGGAGCGCCCGCCGAAGGGCCCTTACGTGAACTTTTGCCCCACGCCGGATCAGGTCGAGGCGCATCTGGCGGAGTACGGCTTCGATTACAAACCCACGGTGGCATGTACAGCAGAGGGTCAAATCGGCCCGTCTTCTTCGGGGGAAGGGGCGCCAGACCCGGGTTCCGCTGAGGAGGCGAACAATGCCGCCATGGCCCGAGAGAAAGCGTTTCTGAAGGGCCTGACCCCAGGGGTCGATGCCGACGGGGATCCGACCACGCTCGAGGGTATTGGTCCTGACGGCCAAGAGGTTGTCATTTTCGTTCAAACAACGCAGCCCGAGCGGTTCGAGGGCATGACCCCGGCAGAGTTCGCAGAACAGGTGTACCCATGAGGGGGGGCGAAAGGGAATTGAAACGGGGTCGCGTGTTTGCAGTAGTCGGCATCTTGATGGTGCTGTCGGTGTCGGCGCTTGCCATCGACGCGGTGTATGCAACCAATCGAATTTCCGACGGACGGCACTGGGGACAAGGGAGTTTGTCCCGAGAGTTCGTAACCATCGTGGATAACACCGACTCAAAGTGGCCGGTCTACGCAGCCGCCCTAAAGTGGGACGAAGCTCCAAAGATCGATGTCGTCTACAAGTACGGCACCTGCAGCGGCAGCTACGGGCACTGCGTCGGGGTAGGGGTGATCAGCGCGAGTCAGTACCCGTATGGTGGCTGTCTCGACAGCGGCGGGTATGCGGTTGTCTCACCTTACTCCTCAAGCAACAACCACATTAATCCGGATGAGTCGTTCATCCGCTTCAATGGGGACTGCGGCCGAGATGCATTCACGAACCGGGACCGCAGAGCGCTCGCCTGTGAGGAAGAGGGTCACATGATCGGTCTCGACCACGCGAACTACGACCTCTACTCCAGTACCTGCATGGCTAGTGGTCCCATCACTAGGTTGAAGGAAACGCCCCGGCAACACGACTTCGACCTCGTGGACTCGATCTACACGCACGGGCACTGACCTCTGCGACAAGTAGGGCATCTAATCTGGACCACTCCCGTTTTCGGAAAGATTCTGCTGTACTTGGGAACCCCGCCGCAACGGCGGGGTTCCCCCTTATTCTTCCCGCCCCGGCCTGTCTTGATACCCGCTCACACCTACCAGGCCCTTCACTCAGGAACGCTTAAAGGCGGGCGGGTGGTTGATGGCGTTCCCTGCCTGAGACTCTGTTCTTAGTTCTTGGTTCTTGGCGTCTGCGACGAAGCCCTCCGCGTTTCTAGTAGGGCGCGCTCATCCTGCCTCCCCTCTTAATCGCTACTAGAGGCTAGGAAGGTCTGGGCTGAACTCAAGTCTGACCGACGGCTCGTCACCGCTGATCTCATCGTGGGGCCAGGTGGCTTTCGCAACGTAGCGCTTGCCGTCGAGCACGAGTTCGACTCTGTATCGGAACGGTCCCTCACCAAGCTGCGTGGCTTGTCGGCCCATGTCGTCGGGTCCATCCCAGTAGAGGCTGCCCTCCGGACGGCAACGTGACCGCGCCAGCTCCGCCTCGAACGTCAGTGACTCGCCCCTTGCTGCTTTCACGGTGATTGTTGCCGAGGCTTGCTCGGGAGTCTCGGCAAGATTGTCGAGCGCCAGCTCGATGCCATAGCTGTCAGGGTTCCGAGCGCTCCCCGCCAGAATCGCTGTGCGAGCCTCCGGCTCTGGCAGTGAACCGTCTTCGGGCGTGGTCCACCGGAAGGTGACCGAGAGGCTTCCGTCACCTTTGCCGAACAGCGTGACGTCGTACGCGCCCGCGTATCCCGCTGGTCGCAGCACCAATTGACCCTCTCCCGTGTCCTCCACTGGGACCTGCTGGACCCGTCCACATTTCTCGCCGGCGGGAGTGAAGAAGGCATCGAAGGACCAGTCATCAAGTGGGAACTCCACGAACACTTCCTCGGGGGAGCCGACGTCCGGCGGCTCGGGCGGAGGACCGCCACTGACACACCTGTTCCCGAAGCAATAACTCCAAGCGGTGAGCTCGACGGTTTGATCCGAAGACCTGACCGTGACGGATGGCGGTGTGTTCCGGTCTCGTTTCGTATCACCTGGAGGCGACGATCCCTCGGGAGTTGGCGTCGTGACGGGTGCCAGGTCGACGCTCAGCTGGTCGTCTTGGATGACCTGGGACCCGACGAACACCAACATGACGCATGCGACGATGCCTAGGCTCGCCCCAGCCATGAGCTTTGAGCGACGGCGTTTCGCACGGTGGAGTGTCTCGGGGGGAAGCGCGGCGCCGGAATCGACAGCGTCCAGTCGGCGCTTCAACGCGTCGCGGATGCGGGGATCGTCGTTCATGCCTCATCTCCTTGAAGCTGCTTCCTGAGTGTTTCGCTCGCTCGATGGTTGAGAGACTTCACCGCTGACACGGAACAGCCGAGCACGTCGGCCGTTTGAGCCTCAGACAGATCTATGTAGTAGCGGAGGAACAGGACCGCGCGATGTCTCACCGGCAGGCTCAGTAGAGCGGACCAGACCTGGTCTCGGTCGCCGATGTCAGGAGCTGGCGCGGGTTTATCGCCGGTCAGGCGCTTATGGATGTCGCGATCGCGACGGACCCGTCGGCCGTGGTCGCGTGAGAGATTGATGACGGTGCGATAGAGATAACCTGCCGCGCGTTCCGGATCGCTTAACGTGAGTACGCGACCACCCAATCGTACGAACGCCTCCTGCAGGAGATCCTCCGCTTCATGCGCATCCCCCGTGGCCAGATAGGCCATGCGGCGGACCCCAGGGGCGTGGGCCACATACAAGTCGTTTAGGCGTTGATCGGTGGATCTCGTCACGGCGCCTTGAAGACCCTTTCGCTGGACTGCAGGTATTGAATCGCTCATGGTCTATACACGCAGACGGACCCGCCGAGGTTTCGGTTTAGCTCGAAATCGAAGTACCTCGCAGCCCCAGGCAGCCCCCTCTCGGCGGCTTCGCAAGTCTTAGCGCCGGCGCTCCGGCGTCAAGGGCGCTCCTTCGTCGCGTCCCTGCGGGATTTACCCCCTTGACCCCCTCGCGTAGCCGGCGCTCGTGCGGCAGGCAAAGCCGCCGAGCTAAGGAGGTACGCGATGACCAGCAAGACCGAGAACCGGAACGACAAACTCCGAGCCGCTCACGACAAGCTCCAGGACGCTGTCGCCGAGATCGTCTCCGGCGACGACTGGAAGCGGATGCTCAAGATCGCATCCAAGTTCCACCGCTACAGCTTCAACAACCACCTGATGATCTTCCTGCAGCGACCCGACGCAACGGTCGTCGCCGGCTTCAACCGCTGGAAATCCCTTGGTCGTTCAGTGAAGAAGGGCGAGAAGGGCATCGCCATCTTCGCCCCCTGCCGATACAGGACGAAGGTAGAGAACCACGCCGGCGAGGAGCAGACGGTGCAGCAGATACGTGGCTTCCGTGTCGTCTACGTCTTCGACATCTCCCAGACGGAGGCGACGACCTGCGGGACCTGGACGCGGTGCGGCCGAAGCTCCTAGACGCGGACGCGCCCGAGGGCATCTGGAACGCACTCGTTTCCCAAGCCGAAGCGGCCGGCTTCGAAGTGATCCGCCACCGGCGTCGGAGTGAGAACGGCTACTGCGACTTCTCGAGCAAGCAGATCGCGGTGCGCCCCGATGTAGCACCGGCTCAAGCCGTGAAGACTCTGATCCACGAGCTCGGTCATGCGCTCCTCCATTCGGAGGGCCCGGTGGCGAGTCGGGAGGTTGCCGAGGTAGAGGTCGAGTCGGTGGCCTACATCGTTTGCGATGCGATCGGGCTCGATACCGGCAACTACAGCTTCCCCTACGTGGCCCGTCGGGCCGGCGGCGCAACCGACGTCGTCAGGCAGACGGCCGAACGAGCGATTGGCTGTGCGAAGCAGATCCTCGAGAGCTTAGAGGTTGAGTGCTCAAGGTTGAGGGACAGGCAAGCCTCGTGAGGCCAACTCCGTCTTGAGGATCTCCACTTCTCGTCTCTTAGGCGGAGCGGCGGCCGATGCCGTGCTCATGGCGATGACGAAGGAATCCGCTGGTCCTTCGTACACCTTGACCTGCCGATAGGCCTTGGGTTTCGTTTCGGTCGGGTACGGCTCGCCACCATGACCGAGGTGCATGAGCTGTCTTAGGCCGAGGTGCTCGAGTTGCTCGTACCAAGGGGCGCCGAAAGCAAAGATCCAGGTTGTCCCGAGTGAAGCAATCGGCTCCCAGACGAATTCCCTCACGACCTTCGGGGGCGGCCGCATACGGGAGCCTTGAATCTTCTTCGAGTGCCACGGATAGAGCTCCCAATTCACCATGCGCCGGTGTTCCAGGTTGTCGTCGGCGTACCAGTCCTTCATGAATCGATAGCGCGCGTCGTGGAAGACGTTCTTGCCCCAATCCGTGATGTCAGCCTCTCGTAGGTAGGGCCACGTGGCCGCCCAAGCGGTGTACGAGCCGAGGGCGCGTATCTCGTTGGCGTAGGTGCCGTTTCGGGCCTGCGCCGTCGGACGGGGAGCGCCTGGGTTGAGTCCCATAAAGACGATCTTGTGCTCACCTGCGAAAAGATCTCCGAGGTAGGGCTCAGGCATGACCTGCGGGTCGACAGCTCCTTCCCCGATCCCCTTGTAGGAGTCGAACCAAGCGTCTAGAGGTGCGTCGAGCGGGAACTCGCCCGCGATGTAGCGATCGATGATGTTGTCCCAGAACGCTGCGAACTCCTTGAGGTCCTTAACTGGCCCCACCTCCCCCGTGTGACCCACGATACGCGCAGGGTGTGACACGACCGCCACGGGCGCGGATGAGCCTGACACGACTGGTCCGCTACCCATTCGGTCACGCCGGCTGCCGTTCTGTGACGGCGCCAAGTCATGCCCGCCGCTGTGTCCGCCCTCAGACGGTCACTTCGTGCTGCGTCTTCGGGCGGTGGGTCGGGCTTCGCCCGAAAGGTCAAGGGCTACGAGTGGCGGCCCTCGATCTTCTTCCAGGCCGCATACTCAGCTGCCTCTATCTGGGCACACAGGGCCTGGTCGTGTTGGATGGGTCGAGCCCTCTGCGTGAAGGTAACCAGGGCGTCGTCGTCCCAGTTCCACCCCAGGACGAGCACCTCCGCGCGAGGTGTCTGGACGCGGAAGATCCTGAGTTCCCGGTGTTCGTCGAATGACGCACGTTCGACCCATAACCCCTTGTCGAAGGCGACCGCTTCGAGAGGTCGACGCTGGCCCGCTTGGAGCATTCCGTGCGGACCCTGCCTGAGTCGCCCACGGCCGATGTTCTCAACGAAGTTGGCAAGTTCGGTCTCGTAGGAAGCTTCATGCAGCAAGAAGGTGTGAGGCGGCGAGCGTTTGGTCATGCCCTCTGCGCCGGTGGAGATGATCTCGATTTGTCGGTCTGGGGTTTCGACGGCCAAGTCATCGTCGTAACTCATCGTTATTGCGAGGGCATGCTTGCGGTCGCCCCAGACGCCGCGGACCATCACGTCGCCCGTCCAATCTGAGGGAGGGACCGCGTACACGGGAAAGCGGGCGTTTCGCAACGTCTCTATCGCTTGTCGCGCCAGGTCCACGGGCTCACCTTGGCATACCTGCGGCAGACGTTCTTCTTGGCGGCACGTTAGGGGCGGCCGCTCCTTCGGTAAACCGTGAGTCCTGCGCGTCCATGGATGCTCGGACCGGCTGCGCCGCCGGTTGACCTCGTCGCTATCTCCGCCCTGAGACACGGGCCGTAAGAACGTCTAAGCGCCACGGAAGGCGCGAAGGAGGTAGCAGACTCCCGCCCTCGGTCGACTCGCGTTGGCTCGCTGCACCTCGGGCGGCGGAACACCGAAGGCGGGAGGATTGCATGCGTGGATGACCTGTGGGGGATTAGACGCTGATGGCTGTGATTGGCGAGACGCGCTACGGCGGGATTTACGAGGGTGGACCTTGGGCCGCCTTCGATGTGTCGGCGACAGGAGCAGACCCGCTGGAAGGAGGGGAACACGTCGTGGTGCCCGGTTTCTCCGCTTGGCATACGCAACCCGCCGTTCCCCAGGAAGCATTTGGTGGCGACTCCTTCGCTATTGAATGGTGGATGGCGGGACCCTCTGTACTGGTCGGCGTGGGTGACGATGCGACCCAGGCGCTTTCCCATCTGGAGCATCTCCGACGGCAAGCCGAAGAGGGAGTCGAGAAGGTGCGTCGTTACGCGACTGGACTGAGGGTGGGGATCGCAGGGTGCGCGCACGATTCGATGCGAGCTGATGATTGGTCACCTATTCGGATGTCAGCGATTGTTCGTGATGCTCGGCTGGAGCCGAATACAAGTCGGTTCGGATCAGCGTTACCAGCGCAGTGGATCTACCTGGTTGAGTTCGATGACGCCCTGACGTCTGAGGTGCCGGAGCCCTTCCTCCGATTCGATATCTCCGAGTGGCCTGGTCACTTCACTCTCACCTGAGCGCTGCTGCCCGAGTCAGCCATTCCTGCTGACGCAACCGTAGTCCGCTGACTCCTCCACGCAACCGCACGCTGCGCGTCCATGGATGCTCGCTCGACTCATCGTCGGTTGCGTTCCGTCGTTCGGGCGCGGACTTGTTCCGGTGGCGTCGGAACGGCTTCGGGCGCAGCCAACAAGCGCCCCAGGAAGAGAGGTAGTGATGAACCAGGTCGCTCTAGTCGGAAACATCACCGACGCTCCCGAGCTTCGCTACACCCAGAGTGGCGCGGCCCTCGCGAACTTCACCGTCGCGGTCAGCCACCGCAGCAAGCACAACGGCGAGTGGCAGGACGTCAACGACGGGTTCTTCCGCTGCACGGCATGGCGATCGGTCGCCGAGAACGCAGCCCACACCCTCAAGAAGGGCATGCGAGTCTTCGTGGCGGGCAAGCTCGTCCAGCGGAACTTCGAGGTCGAGGGCCAGAACCGGACAACGATCGAAGTTCAGGTCCAGCACGTCGGCCCCGATCTCCAATTCGCCACCGCCACGATCCAGAAATCGAGCGCTGAGACGCAGGCTTCCTAGGGATTCCAGGTCTTTGAAAGAGCCCGGCAAAGCCGGGCTCTTTACGTTTAGTTTTCGGCTTAGCCGTCGAGAGCAGGAAGCGGAGCGAGTCGCTCGAAGACGGAACTCGCAGGACGACGGCAACAAGCGTCAGTCCGTCGAGATCCAGGTCACCCACGTGGGACCGGACCTTCAGTTCGCTACGGCAGAGGTAGCGAAGAGGAGATCCGATCAGCAGGCTCCCTCGCGTTCGATTTCTGAAAGAGCCGGCAATGGCCGGGGCGGGGTCTTTCCAATGGTTTGGTTCGCCATGAGGAGCCAGCTAGCTACTCTCTCGCGAAGCCTTGTCGGGTATTCGCGCTCTCAACGTACCCGGTTGAGTACACGTACCAGGCAACATACGTCAGAATGTCGAGATCCAGGTCCCACGCAGCTGGACGGGATGTTTAGCTCTCGTCTCAGAGGTAGCTGGACCACCTTGGTCAGCTGTGGCTCTGCTTGCAGCGGCATCATCCTCGTTCACGTCGAATCGATTCCGAATCCCTGTTCCTCCTGCGCCAGCATGGGAGCGTCTTCTTCGCGAGCAGGGCTTTTTCGAGCAGGGCTACAGAGCCTTGGTGCGAACCAAGGTCACTAGGACGGAACTGGCGTGGTCACAGAACGATGACCGCACGCGAACAGCCCCAACCTTTCCTTTCCCTCGAAAGTACAATTCGCCCTCGAATCCTTCGTTCTCGCTCATGACGACATCGAAGTCAGCCGCTTCGACAGAGTCCCGATACAACGCGAGTGCGTCGTCGACGGAATGTGGCAGATTGAGCGCTACGCTTGTTCCGCCGGGGGGCCTAGCGAACTGAGTCAATTCTTCGCCTGCTCCGGGGGTGAAGAATCGCGGCAGGTTCTTGTCAGATACCTTCATCGGGGAGGGAAGTCCGCAGGCGTGTTCCCCTCTGAGGGTCCTGGACGGTTCGGAACCGCACGCTCCCAAGACTGCATGGAGAAAGAACGACATCAGCCACAGCGCCAGGCGACGGCTGTGCAAAGGCCCCACCGTCAGACCCGTCTGTTCAGCATCTCACCTGGGAATCCGACACCGGACGTGAAAACCTGGCCCGAATAGATCCAGCTCCGGAAGCGCCAAATGTCTGGTCAGGGAAGCGCTGCTGCGCGGCTCAATAGGGCAATGGTGAAGGCCGAATCCTGAGGCGCGCCATCCGTGTCAAAAATCTTTACCTGCTCGACGATCTTTCCCTCAGCATCACATACGGTTTGGCTAGACCCGAACAGAGGAAGGTTCGACTTCACGCTCACCACAGTTGCGTAGCTGGTTCGCGGGGAGGGCTCACCCGCGCACGTAATGCCGCTCGCGAAGCGTACTTGGTAAGTGCCGACACCAAGGCGCTTTGCGTTAAAGCTCTGAATGCGGCACTCACCGAGCGCCCCGACGTATTGGTAACCGAAGACTCCGGAGTAAGTGGCGCCTGGATCCTCGGGAACAATCCCCGCAGCTACGACAACTCCTTGATCGCAGGTGGTGAGGTAGTCAGAAGGCGGACGCCCGCCCAGCCTCGCCGAGTTTGGTGCCTTCCTGATGATGTTGTTTGGCAACCTGCCACTGTCGTCTGTAGCAACCAGTTTTGAGTCTCGGTTCGTGCTGGCAGGGCCAACCGCGTGGAACCCGTCAACTTTGTGCGCATTGCGAGCAAAGTCAACAACGGATCTTGCTACTGCCGGAGTTGAAACTCCTACGACAAAGATCGCTACAACCACCAGCCACGACTTCTGCGCCCCCACGATTCAACTCACCTTTTCTATTGACATTCGACCAGTTCGCGCGCGCCAATTGAGCTATCCACAGGCAAACCCCGGATTGGGCTCGAAGACCACCGCGCCCGCTGAGCGCACCCGCATCGCCTGGTGGTTATCCGGTCCCAAATTCCTATAGACAGAGCACGTAAACGCGGGGCTCCATTGTCCGAACTCATTCTCCGCGACGTAGCTGTTGAACCACGTGTTCCGTGAAGAAGACGCGTTATACCCGGTCGATTCTGCCCACGGAACCATCTTGACGTCTCGGTTCACGACCGTCGACAGATAGACCCACTGGCTCGTGTCGTAGCGGTAGTACCAGAGGTCCCAATGTTCGTCGCCGCCGGAGGTCATCCAGAAGAACATGATGTCGGACCCATAGTTGGAGATGTCGTGCAACGACACGTTGCTGTCACTGCGACAGTCGTAGCCCCACATCGAGATGTGCCCCGTATCACTGCGTTGTGCGACCAATTCCAGGCACTTTGAGAAGTCCTTGGATTTGGAGTGAAGAGAGGAGTGCTGGGTCGTTCCCTGGAAAGTCCCGGCATTGCAATCCTTTGCCGGAGGAATATGACCTACGTATACAACCGAACTCAGCGTGCTCGCAGCCTCCTTGTAAGGCGCCATGTCTTGTCTGTCAAAGAGTCCGACTTCATCACATGTATCGATGAAGTGATGGGCGCTGGCGGAATCCTGGGTTGCAGAGATGACGGTCAATGCTGCGAGAAGCAGGCTCAGGCCGAATGCTGGACGTCGCATGGATAAGCGCCTCCTAGGCTCAGGGACTTGGAACCGGGGCGGGCCTGAAGGTTGGGCACTCAGGGAGTCGCCGTTGCCTAAGCCGTTCCCGCATCGATTGGCTCGCCGCTTGATCCTCTGCCTCTTGCCAGTTTCCTCTGTGCGCCGCCCGACACGCTTCGGCGTCGTCTCCCTGTGTAGACGGAGTCTCGCCCTGAGGTCTGTCGGGATGGCCGGGTCGCATGATTTCGTCGATTGCGGGCTCTTGGGCCGGGTCGGCCGACGAGACGCTTTGACGGGGGCTGGCCGAGGTCGCTCTACCGAGGAAGCTGGATCCCACTAAGACTGAACCCACCAATACAAGCCGGGGTATCCCCGCCAACATTTTTTTTCCGGAACCGGGGGGCAGTCTCATCAGCCACCTCCTGCAGCTACGTTAACTATAGTAGTCGTATTTTGTATAGGAGCTGTTAAGCCCCTGTCAACCAATGCGAGCACAGGGCGCTCGGTCGCCGAGAACGCAGCGCACACGCTCAAGAAGGGCATGCGGGTCTTCGTGGTCGGCAAGCTCGTCCAGCGCAACTGGCAGGACAATGACGGCAACAAGCGTCAGAGCGTCGAGATCCAGGTCACCCACGTGGGTCCCGACCTTCAGTTCGCTACCGCAGAGGTAGCCAAAGCCACCGCAGGGGTTTGAGTTCGGCCTCGGACAAAAGCTCCTCGACCGAGGAAAAGCAGAGCGCGTACCGTCGTCATCGCGGAGATCTTTAACCGCACAAGCCGGTCAGTTCGGCTGCAGGGGACCCGCCACTTGCGTGCATATCAGCCGAGCCCCGGCTTGGCCCAGGTTTGATGCGTGGTCCACGGTCGGACCGAACCTGACCTGCGTCTCCGGCCGAGGAAGCAGGCGACGTAGCCGGCCGAATGGCGAGACAACAGAACATGTGCGGGGAATGATGGACGCTTCCTTTGCCGGATTAGGACGAACTCGGCCCCTGCTCAGCAGGTGCCGATAGTCAGACCAGGTCGCGTCGCGTCATCGTTGGTTCTCATTCCGCAGTTCGGCGGCATAGGCATGACGAGATTCGCTGGTCTCCCAGTCCACGTCTGCGAATAAGAGTTGTTCTGACGTTAGATTCTTCACATGGTAAAGCTTCACAGCAAACAGGTCGGCATCTTTGAGATCAGCTCCCGCGAAGTTCGACCCCGAGAAGTCAACCTTCTTTAGGATTGCGCCTCGCAGGTTTGAGTCTTCAAGTCGGCATTCAGTGAAGTAGCTAGACTCAACCCGAGCGCTGCTGAAGGTCGCCTTAGAAAGATCTGCTTTGTCAAAGAACACCTCTCGGAGCGTCGCACGGCTAAATGATGCGTTTCTCGCATGGGCTCGTTCGAAGCTCGAGCGTTCAATGGTCGCATTGTGGTCGAATTTGGCCTCGCCCAAATCAGCGTCCGAGAAGTACCCCACGATATGCCCACTGAATCGGCACTTGGATAACTCGGCACCCTGAAAGTTCACTCCGTCCATGACGACGTTCGTGAAGTCGGATGCCGCAAACCGCGCGTCATATGCGACCGCACCGACGAAGGAACTTCCGCTGAACCTCGCTCCCCTATAGTCGCCCCCGTGGAAGTCGACGCCGCTGAGGTTTATCCGGCTGAGGTCCATTACGTAGTCGGGGGGATCTCTTCGTGCGTCGCGTCTGCCGAGGACTGTTACAGCGGCCTGGACATCCGAAGCCACAGGTGTGACAGCGTCGCGCGACGGCAGCTTGTCTGGGTGGAAAGGAGCGCTGTGCTGCAGGAAGGCGGTCAGCAAGCTGATTATCTGGCGATGGTGCTCTATCGAAAGGCGCGCTAGTTGCTCAAGCGCAAAAATCCCACCGACGCGGATGTCTGGTCGTTCATGAGCCAGGTGGTCAATCGCGCGGTTGAATCGCTCCGTCAACTGGCTCTCTCGTGCGAGCTGTAACTGTTCGGCCGCGGCAAGCGCGCCACGGATGAGTAGCAAGGCGCCCCCGATCTGCAGAAGGACGCCTCGCAGGTTGTTCTGAAGGTCGATCCTTGTGGCCCCTAGTGCAACATCCTCCTTCGTGATGATCAGCGGCGGCAGGAGAAGGATCAGTAAGAAATACGCCACGGCGACGGCTACGGAGAACACGAACAGCCGTCGTCTAGTCGCATAGCGTCCATCTACCGGCTTCATCGGTCACTATCGTAGCCAGAGCTGGGGCGTGAAGGCGCAGCCGCGATGGTCGGCTGCCATAGGCAGGGTGGGTAGGCGACACCGCGTCAGTTCCCAGGTGACCTCAAGCTTTTGCGGATCCCGAACGCGGGTCTTAAGCAGGTAGCTTTAGAGAAAACCTCAGCGACGATCCCGAGCTCCGCTACACCCAGAGTGGCGCGGCCCTCGCAGGCTTCACCGTCGCGGTCAGCCACCGCTCCAAGCACAACGGCGAGTGGCAGGACGTCAACGACGGGTTCTTCCGCTGCACGGCATGGCGCTCGGTCGCCGAGAACGCAGCGCACACCCTCAAGAAGGGCATGCGGGTGTTCGTGGCCGGCAAGCTCGTCCAGCGCAGCTTCGAGGTCGAGGGTCAGAAGCGGACCACGATCGAGGTCCAGGTCCAGCATGTCGGGCCCGACCTCCAGTTCGCAACGGCGAGGATCCAGAAGGTGACGACCGAGACAAAGGCTTCATAAGAACTTCGGTTTCTGAAAGAGCCCGGCTTCGCCGGGCTCTTTGCCTTTGCTTTGGAGTTTTCGGTTCTCGCCATCGAGAGCAGGGAGCGGAGCGAGTCGCTCGAAGACGGATTCCTAAGACAACGACGGCAACAAGCGTCAGAGCGTCGAGATCCAGGTCACCCACGTGGGACCGGATCTTCAGTTTCAGTCGGCCGAAGTCAAGAAGGCGACTTCGCCCGAGGAGAACCAGACGGCATAGATAATCGCGTTGGGAGCGCCTCCGGCAGAACGCGCGGAGGCGCGCTTACGCTGGGTCGGAGTCGGGATAAGAGATGAAGTCGAGAAGACTTCCGTCGGGCTCTCTGAAGTAAACGCTCTCTTCCAGTCCGCGAACGCCATTGCGCTTCAGCCGGGCTTCGGCGCGTGTTCGGGGGTCCTTTGGCTGCGTCCTCGGTCCGGGAGAGCCAAAGGATATAGCGAGCGTGGATCGTCAGACGCCTCCGATTTCGAGCGGAGACGTCTGGTCTTGAAGCAACGTTGTGTGTTGACCGATGTCACCCTCTGTTATGCGTCCTCAATGGTAGGTGGTGTGGTGGGAGCTCTGTTCGGACCAACCCTGGCTTTGCTTTCGAGCTGAGCGGCATCGCCGTAGCGATAGCGGCCGCCTGAGCGATCCGCCTGTACATAGATGGTTGCCGGCTCGTCGGGGAACAGGTAGCCAGCTCGGCAATCTTTCCCTTGGTGCGGAACATGAGCTTTGGCTGGTGCGCCATGACCCCATCGTACGCGCGTGACAAACCCAGCGAATAGGCGTTGAGCTCAGCCTGTTTCATTACGCCGCGTTCGACGCGGGCGAACGTGGGCTGGTGAATCGCGACTCGCACATCGCTCACGGCCGCTCATCTAACCTGGCACGATGCAACCTTCACCCCTGCTCCTAGAGGAGCTCTTCGACTACATCCGCATCCCATCGATCTCCTCAGGGCATGGTGACCCCGCGGAGCTATCCAGATGCGCCGAGTGGGTTCGGGACAAGATCGTTCGTGCCGGAGGCTCCGCCGAGGTGGTCGAGGACCTAGGCAACCCACTGGTAGTAGGGGAGCTGAAAGCGGCCGATCCGGATGCCCCGACCGTCATGATCTACGGGCACTACGACGTGCAATCGCCAGATCCGCTCGATGCATGGACGACGCCCCCGTTCGACCCGCAGGTACGCGACGGCCGTATCTATGCCCGGGGCGCCAGCGACGACAAGGGCAACTTCTACCCCCTCCTCTTCGCGGCATGTGATCTCGCGATGAAGGGCGACCTGCCTGTGAACGTGCGCTGTGTCATCGAAGGTGAAGAAGAGGTCGGTGGCGACAGCATCCTGCGATGGCTGGCAGCGGACGAGCGCGGGGCGGATGCTGCGATCGTGTTCGACTCGGACATGCTCGATGCCAGCACTCCCGCTATCACGCTCGGTGTGCGCGGGATGGTGGCGTTCGCCGTTGATATCAAGACCGCCGAACGCGACCTGCACTCCGGGATGTATGGAGGCGTCGCGCTCAACGCGGCTCACGCAGCTGTACAGATGCTCGCTCAGGTGCTTCCAGGTCCCGACGGATTGCTGCGTGACGAGCTTCGAGCGGGCATCAGCTCTCCCAAGCAGGAGGAGCTGGAGTCGTGGGCGAGCTTCGCTCCGGGAACCCAGGTGATCGCCGAGGCCGGCGGGCGTCCTATCGTTGACGACGCTGCTCTTCACTACTACGAGCGCAACTGGGCCGACGCGTCGTTGGATGTGAATGGCATCTCGAGCGGCGACGCTGTCCAGAAGCGGACGATCGTTCCCGCCACCGCACAGATAAAGTTCACGATCCGGCTAGCGTCCGGTCAGGACTCCCGAGCGATAGCGAGCAAGACCGAGGAGCTGCTCCGGTCGGCGATGCCAAAAGGCGCCGAAGTAGACATCAGGTGGCAAGCGAGCGACGCCGCCGTCTTCGACCCGAACGACGCTGCGCTCCTGCTCGGGTTCGAGGCGCTGGAAGAGGCAACTGGCACCCGACCCGCACTGAAGCGCGATGGTGGGTCCATCCCGGTGCTCAAAGGGTTCTATGACCGCAACATCCCGACGATCTTGAGTGGTTTCGCCCTGGCGAATGATGGCATCCATGGGGTCGATGAGAGCTTCCGCCTCGACAGCTTGGCCCTATCCGAGGCGGCCTCTTACAAGCTGTACGAGAAGCTCGCCAAGCTTCGATAGGTTCTGGTCTTGTTCGATGAACCACTACCAGGTTCACCGCTTGCGTCTCGATTCCTGAGACGTGATTCAGGAGCATGTGAAGTATATCGGTCGCATGTGGACGCGTGGTCGGGCAACGGATGCTCTTATGCAAGGTCCTCCGTTTGAAATTTAACCGCTGCTGCGAAGGCTCAGCGCGCAATAGGTCAACGACCACCATCGAGCCGTGTGGTGAGGCGTGACGGTGAGGGGAACGAGCCGCCAGGGTGCTAATTGATCCTGCGCGGCGCGTGATATCCGATTCCTCGCTCTTGAGCTGTTCGACGCACGATCGGAAGCACTTCTTGTGCCAGACGTTCGACCTGCCGCTCTGGCTCGTCTCCTGCAGGGCTGAAGTTCATCGCGGTGAAACCTAGATCCGTGAAGCTGATGAGCTGCTCGGCAACGTGCTTGGCCGATCCCGACACGACCCCCTCTTCGGAGAATCCAGCATCTTGTATGCGGAAGTCGAGGTTGTAGGCGAGCGTGATCTCATCGGGCCTTCGTCCCGCTGAACGCGCCGCTTCGAAGATCCGATTCCGCATCGCAGGAACGTCCTGCGGGGTCGCCATCGCGAACGTCGGGATCCAGCCGTCGGCCACGCGCCCTGTGACCGCGAGCGAGTGTTTTCCGAACGTTCCCAACCAGATCGGAATGCGGTGTGCGGGCTTGGGTTCGAGCTCAGCGTGGTCGGTGTGGTGGTGCTTCCCCTCGAAGGTGAAATTCTCGGAGCTCCACAGGCCCCGGATTATCTGCACGGCTTCTTCGAGACCCTCGATCTTGTCCCTTGGCGATGCGGGAACACCTAGCCCGAAGGCCTGGAACTCATCGTCGGAGTAGCCGCCTCCGACTCCAAGGATCAGCCGGCCTTTCGAAAACCGGTCCAGCGACTCGGCCATCTTGGCGACCATCGCCGGCGGCCGGTAGGGCACGCCGAGCACCCGGCTCGCCACCTTGATACGCGTTGTCTTGGCGGCTATCCACGTGAGCATCGTCCACAGTTCGTAGCTCGGCGTGCTGCCGCAGGGGTGATCGTTCGCGGAGATGAAATCGAAGCCGAGTGCTTCGGCACGCATCGCGTCTGCTACCGGGTTGGCCCCATCCGCGGCCGTAGTTGAGACATTTACGCCGAACAACAACGACCTCGGCTGCTTCTCGTGCTTCGCGGACGAGGTCATATGCGCCCGCCGGTGTAGCGGGATTTCTCTGCGGAGGAAGTGGTGCCGAGTTGACCGCGGCGTCCCCATCGCTGCGCTGCTTGAGCGGCGCGCCTCACTCGATGGCGGTTCCTCGCTCGTCGGGGAGGTTCCATGCCGAAGAGGCGGAAGGAAGCATTGATCGCGGGACCTATCGCGATGGCGAACACGGCGGTTCCAGGACCAACGCGCCCGCCCATCAGCGCACCGGCCGCGAGGACACTGCCTTCGATCAGCGCGCGCGACGTGCCGGTGGACACGTGCAGCCTTCGACCAGCAGCGAGCATGAGGCTGTCTCTCGGCCCGGCGCCCAATCCTGCGCCGATGTAGATCGCGGTGCCGAGCGCGATCGCTAGCACGCCGACGAGCAACGCCATGAGGCGGGTGAGTATGTGCGCAGCTGGGAGCGAGTCGAGGCCGCCCGTGAAGAGAACGAGGTCGGTGAAGGCACCGACGAGCAGGACGTTTGCGATGGTGCCGGGTCCGGGCTTCACGCCCATGACGGCGCTGCCCAGCACGACGACGACCGAAACGATGACGACTGCAGCGCCGAAGCTGAAAGCGGTGTGCAGACGCAGCGCGTCATGGAGGACATCCCACGACGACACGCCGAGCTCTGCGCGCACCATCAATGCGATGCCGGCACCGAAAAGCCACAGCCCTGCGAGCAGGCGGGTCCAGGTGTGGACGATCGTCTCCGCCGAGGACTCCGGCGAAGCAGGCTCCCGCCGCCACCGCGCCGGCACCTGAGAGCGGGCGCCCCGGGCGAATCTTCGGTCTGCGATGGCCATGCGATCTCTTCCTTTCGGCGTTTGCGGTCGGGGGCGCAAAAGTCTGTGACATGTCATAAAATAACACCGGATGCGTGACATGTCAACTAAAGCAGGCTAACCTTGTCGCATGGCAAAGCCGCGCTGGTTAACTCCTGCTGAGGAGCGGGCATGGCGTGCTTACCGGCGGATGCGCGCTCGGCTCGACCTGCAGCTGGCGCGGGATCTCGCGAATGACTCGGGGTTGTCTGAGGCGGACTACGACGTTCTCTCCACGGTTTCAGAGGCGCAAGGCCGTCGGATGCGCCTGAAGGATCTAGCAGCTTCGATGCTGTGGTCGTCCAGTCGTTTGTCCCACCACGTGGCGCGGATGCAGGAACGGGGATTGGTAGTCCGAGAGGAATGCGCCTCGGATGGTCGCGGAGCAGTCGTTGCGTTGACGCCGGAGGGGTGGCGGACTATCCGTGCGGCCGCTCCCGCGCACGTTGAGTCGGTGCGCCGGCACCTGATCGACCTTCTAAGCCCGCAAGAGATCGACACCCTCGGCCGGATCGCGGAGAGGGTAGTGAAGCATCTGAGCGAAGTAGACCTGGAGCGCGCGCCAGAGCGTCTTGATCGTAGTGGTTGAGGCTTTTTTCCGAACCGACGGCGAGCGTTTCCTCGCTACCGCGTCAGCGGCGGGTCCCTGGGACCCCGCGTTTCAGGCTGCCGGCGTCGCGGCCGCTTTGTTAGCGCGACAGATGTCGCGCCTTGCGAGCCCGGCGCCGCGACGCATTGCGAGGATCACCTGCGAGGTCCTGCGGCCGGTTCCCGTCGCGGCGCTCGAAGTGGCTGCTTCGATTGTGAGATCAGGCAAGAGGCTCGACTTGGTGGAGGCGAGGTTGGTCGACGAGACCGGTGCTGTAGTGATGGTTGCCTCTGCATGGCGCCTCCCCGATGAGCGGATCGACCTTCCTCAGAAAGCGGGGGGCGAGGTACCGGACGCTTCGGTGGCGAGCGCGAGCGAACGCGACTTCTTTCCGGTCTCGTACGATGTCGGCTACCACACTGCCACCGATTGGCGTTTCGTGCGCGGCGCGTGGCTGGAGCCGGGGCCGGCGATGGCATGGACGCGCAGTCGGGTGCCGCTGGTAGAAGGCGAGAACCCCAGTTGGATAGAGCGCCTCCTGATCGCTGCCGATACTGCGTCAGGCATATCCGCGGTCCTCGACCCGCTGGTCTTCTTCTTCAAGAACGTAGATCTCACCGTCGAGGTGGATCGCCTTTCGGATGAAGAGTGGGTAGGTGTTGACGCTGTTACCGATCTGCCCGGTACGAACGTCGGCTTTGCGAGAGCAACTCTGTTCGATAGTCGCGGGGCGGTTGCGAGGTCGTCGCAAACGTTGCTCATTGCGGCTCGGGAAGATTGACTCGGAAACGGCGCTGTGGATCCGATCAACTGGCGGTCGTTCCCGGGCGGGTTCCGGAGAAGGCAGCGCCCGCGCCGAGAGCGATGTAAACGCCGCCACTGACCTTGCCGAGCCAACGCCGCACGTTGTCGCGGGTTTGCAACCAGGCACCTACGGTGCCGCCCGCCAACGCGAACGCGCCGTCGCTGAGCGCGGCAACCAGCGTGAAGCAGATGCCGAGTATGACAACCTGTAGGGCAACGCCCCCGCGGGCCGGATCTACAAACTGGGGCAAGAAGGCGAGGAAGAACAGGGCTACCTTGGGGTTGAGGACCTGGACCATTACGCCCTCCCAAAAGAGTCGCGAGTGCGACCGGAGCGCTGACGTCTCGCCGAAGTCGGCACCTCCTTCAGCCAACATGCGAATCCCGAGATAGACGAGGTAGGCCGCCCCCGCGTATTTCACGACGAGGAAGGCAGTGGCAGATGAAGCCAGAAGAGCGGATAGCCCCAGTGCGGCAGCGGCGATATGGACGAGGCCGCCGGTTTCGATGCCGAGCATTGAGACGATGCCGGCGCGCCGTCCTTGGGAGACGCTGCGTGTGACGACATAAACCACGGCTGGGCCAGGAACGATCAGCAGAGCGAAGCTCGCGACGCTGAAGACCAAGAGCGTGTGCGGGTCGGGCATCGGATGATGATTTCAGAATCGCCCCCAGGCTGCCACTCGTGGCCCTGGTTTCGCGTCGAAACGCAGCCGTTCCCTGCTCGCACAACGCGTAGCCGCTAACTCCTCCACGCAACCGCACGCTGCGCGTGAGGGGCGACCCTCGGTCGGTCTCGCGCCGCGCTGCGACCTCGCGCCGGTGCGACCCCGGGCCGCGTCAGGAGGTCGTGGAAGATGTCCGGCGCGACTGCCCCCGTGTCTGGTCGAGCGCCTCGAGCTCGTAGGTCAGCACGTCTCGTTCGTCTCCTTTCACGATGTATCCCGAGGCGCCGGCTTCTCGCATCCGCTCCCTTGTGTCGAAGTCGATACACGACGACAGGGCGAGGACCTGGATAGAGGGATAGAGGCGTTTGATCTCGCGCGTAAGAGCCACACCGTCGATCCCTGGCATGTTGACGTCGGTCACGACGACCTGGGGCCGCAGGGCGGACAACATCTCAAGTGCCTCCTCCCCGCCACCTGCCTCCGCTACGACTGTGAAGGTCGTCTGACGCTCGATCAGTCGCCGCACGCAGCGACGGACTTCGGGGCTGTCGTCGACGAGGAGGATGTTCATCAGACGAAGCGCACCTCGCTGGCGCCGACGGGCTGTTCGACGAGAGCTAGGCGGATACGCCGGTTGTGGCGCCCTTTGTTATCGATCTTGGCGATTCTGACCGGCGGGGACATGGCCGTGTTCGCGATGTGCGTCCCGCCGCACGCTTGCTGGTCGAGCTCGAGTATCTCAATCGTTCGGAGCCGACCGTCCGAAGTCGGCGGCGGCGCCACCGAACGGCTGCGGATCATCCCGGGTATCGCCGCCGCCGCCTCTGCCGCCATGTATATCGAGCGGACATCGGGGCCGCCGCGGATCACGTCGTTGATGTCGTGCTCGATGCTCCGCAGGTCTTCGCTCTGTGCTCCGGGTAGGTCGAAATCCATCCGCGCGGTCCCGTCGCCATAGATCTGGGCTCCCGTCACGAGCGCTCCGTCGAAGCGCTGAAAGACGAACGCGTTGAGGATGTGCGTCGCGGTGTGGAGTTGAGCGACGCGCGCCCGGTGGTCGCGGTCGATCCTTACCACCACCGCGTCCGCGACCTCTTCGGGTGTATCGAGGACATGCCACCACACGTCGCCCTCTTTCACGACGTCGCAGATCACAGCCGCGCCGTGCCGGTGCTCGAGCGACGCCCGATCACAAACCTGTCCGCCGCCTCCTGGATGGAGAGCCGAGCGTGAAAGCACCACGGCGCCCGGACGGGTCTCGACGACGGTGGCCTCGAACTCGACGAGGTTCGGCTCGGAATGGCAGAGGTAGTCGCCCATCACCTGTATAGTAGCCTAAGTCAACTAAATCCTTGACGGAGGCTACCATTGGTCCCGGTTCCTTCTCAGGCCTCCGACGCCAGCGTCCACGACGTCGGGCGAGCAGGCGCATCTCTGGCTCGGGAGCTGGCCCGGGCGCGTTCGCACTCAGAGGAGGTTTCGCGACGGGTCCTGCGGACGCTGGCGTCGGCGGGCGCCGCCGATCTTGGGTTCGTCCGTGGGGAAGGTTTTCAGCGTGGTGACGTGGCAGTGGCGATCGCGCACATGAGGAGTCTCGCGGAGGCCTCAGCGACGGTGGCATCTATCTACATGATCAACACCATTCTTGCTGGGGCGCTAATCGAATGGGGTGGTAGCCCGCGCCAGAAGGCGAGCCTCCTCCCCGCAATCCATTCCGGGACGGAGGAGTTCGCGTTCGCGCTGACGGAGCCTGAGGCGGGGTCGGATGCCGCGTCCATCCAGACGCGAGCGCTAGCCGTCGAGAGCGGGTACGTCCTCGACGGACAAAAGCGTTTCATCACGGGCGCCGCCACGGCTGATCACATACTCATCGTGGCCCGAACGGGGGAAGCGCGAGCTTTGACGATCTTCGTCGTGCCTCGGTCGAGTGACGGTCTCTCGGTTGAGGTTCAGGACAAGCTTGCCCTGGAGAACCACGCCTCCTGCCGCGTCGTGCTGGAAGGTGTGCGTGTCGGCCACGACGCTGCGCTCGGTGAGGGCGACGGCGTTGATCGTGCCTGGGCTTTGCTGCGGCGTTCAGGCGCTCTCGAGCGACTCGTCGTCGCGGGGCTGGCGACCGGCATGGCGCGAACGGTCGTGAGCCGGTCGATCGAATATGCGCGCAATCGGCAGCAGTTCGGGCAGGCGATTTCTTCGTTCCAGTCGATACAGCACACGCTGGTCGACAGCGCCTGCACGCTGCGCGTCATGGAGCTGCTCGTCGACGATGCCGTCGAGGCGTGGGAGCGAGGCGACGACCCGACGCAGACGGCGTCTACTGCCAAGTACCTGTGTTCTCAGCATCTCCAGGACATAGTGGCGATGGGGATGCGCGTCCTTGGTGGCCGCGCGTTCTTCGACTTTGAGGACATGTCGCGTCTGTACCGCGAGGCTCCGTTGACGCTTTATGCCGGCGGCACGAACGAGATTCAGAAGAATCTCGTGGCGCGCTCGCTCGGCCTCACGGCATGAGCAGTGCCGACGAGCGGGTCGCGGTTGTGCGGCGGTTCAATCGGTCCTACACGAAGGTCTTGGGGCTGCTTCGAGACCGCCTTCTCGAGACGCCGTATTCCTTGACCGAAGCCCGCGTGCTCTTTGAGCTTGCGCAACGTGGCCAAACCGATCTCAGCGAGCTGCGCCGGGAACTCGACCTCGATGCTGGTTATCTCAGCCGGATCCTTGGGCGCTTCGAGGAACAAGCGCTTGTCGAACGTACTCGCTCGACGGCCGATGCGAGACGGCAGGTCATCCGGCTCACCGAAGCCGGTCGCGACGCGTTCCAGGTCTTGGACGCGCGCTCCGGAGACGAGATCCGAGCCCTGCTCGTCCGGCTCAGCGAGGACCAACAGCGCCGGTTGATCCGAGCGATGCGCGAGATCGAGGACATCGTCGCGCCTCAGGATTCACTGAGAGCAGTGGTTCTACGGCCACCGCGATCGGGTGACTTCGGATGGGTCGTTGAGCGTCATGGCGCGATCTATGCGGCGGAATACGGATGGGATGAGACCTTCGAGGCACTCGTTGCCCGGATCGTTGCCGATTACATCGACCGACGCGACCCGAAACAGGACGCGGCGTGGATCGCGGAGGTCGAGGGCGACCGCGTCGGTTGTGTGTTCTGTATGAAGAAGACCGACGAGGTGGCACAGCTACGTATCCTTCTGGTAGAGCCGAGCGCCCGCGGCATGGGCGTTGGCGCCCGGTTGGTCGACGAGTGCATCCGCTTTGCTCGCGCCGCCAGCTATCGCCGGATGATGCTGTGGACCAACGACGTGCTGGACGCCGCGCGCCGCATCTACGAGCGCGCCGGGTTCAAGCTGGTCGAGGAGAATGCCCACCATAGCTTCGGACACGACCTCATAGGGCAAAACTGGGAGCTGGAGCTTTGAAACCGTCTGAGGTTCCGGACGTGTTCGACGCGCTCGAGGCCGAGCAAGACCAGCTCGCGGTCGCGCTCGCGTCTTTCACGGAGGCGCAGTGGCACAGCGCTTCGGGATGTCCGGGATGGCGCGTCGTAGACGTGGTGCTTCACCTCGCCCAGACCGAAGAGCTGGTTATGCGTTCAGTGCGTGGTGATGAGTGGCCGGCCGCGGGGCGTCTCGCAGGCGAGACTGCAGATGAAGCGGCGGCCCGCTGGGTCGCTGCCGAGCCTGAATGCGAGGCGTCAGCGGTCTTCGAGCGTTGGAACAGTGCGCGACGTGATGCCGCGAAACTGTTGCGTTCCGCCGCGCCCGATCGCGCGGTGCCATGGATTGCAACCGCGCTCAAGCCACGAACGCTCGCGACCACCAGGCTGTCCGAGCATTGGATACATGCGCTGGACATCCTGGTGCCGCTTGGGATGGGCTATCCCGAGACCGAGCGTCTGTGGCATGCCGCGTGGTTGGCTCACCGGACGATTCCTTACGCGTTCCAACGCGCCTCTGCGGGTGATCCTCCCGGGGTGCGTCTCGAACTGCGATCGCCTGGCGCGGCCGTGTGGGAGTTCGGGCCCCATGCAGCCGACTGCCGCATCACCGGTGCTGCAGCTGAGTTTTGCCGCGTTGCGGCGCGTCGCAAGGATGCGGGCGAAGCGGTGTCGCTGCAGTTGGAGGGCGACCGGGCTCGAGTAGTTCTCGAGCTCGTTCGTCTGTACGCGTAGCGCGGCGTCGCGTTCCCGTTCGTGATGTGGTTCGCCGAGCGGTCGTCTGCTGCTGGTAACTTGAGTGACGGGCTGCGACAATCTGGGGCCTCCGGCTCTGCGTCGAACGCGGTCAGTTCTCCGCGACATTGACCTTGGTCCATGCGACCTCCTCGTAGGGGCCGCTGCTGCGCGCCGAGAACAGCCGTTCCTGCTGACGCAACCGTAGTCCGCTAACTCCTCCACGCAACCGCACGCTGCGCGTGAAAGGCCGACCTCACACGGTTCTCCTACATGGGCTGCGTCTTCGGTCGGCGGGTCGGCCTCCGGCCGAAAGTTCAAATCAGGAGCCAGGGTTGTCTAGGGCGCTTGACAAAGACCGCTCTCTGTCTAGTAAGGTAGACGCATGGCCCGAGATCTGAAGCGCCTTGTCCAGGACGTCAAAGGAGCGCGCGCCGAGTTCGAGGCGCGTCTAGACGATATGGATGCGGCCAAAGAGCGCTACTACGAGAGCGTGCGCCGCCTCTACAAGGCCGGTATGCCGCTCCGAGAGATCGCTGACACCGTAGGCGTGAGCCATCAACGCGTGCACCAGATTGTAGGAGAGGAACCGGCTCGATCACGTGTGAAGCGCGCGGTTGCGAAACGAGCCCGTGCAGGTGGGGCCGCTCTGCTACTCGTTCTCGGTGGCACTTGGGCAGTGGCGAGCAGCGGTCCGCAACAGCCGCGCGCCGACGCGCTCGGTGATCTGGAAGATGCTCGCCGCTTCCTCGAAACGTCACTGCCCGACGAAGCTCGGGAGTTCATCGTGCCGCGCCTTGACGGGATGGTGGAGCAGGCGAATCAGTGACGGCGACGTCCTCGCCTGACCAAGTCGTCTTCGCCGTTGAACACCTGACTAAGCGCTTCGGGAACAGCGCAGCCGTGGACGACCTGTCGTTTCAGATCCGGCGGGGCGTCATCGCCGGCTTCCTCGGACCGAACGGCGCAGGCAAGACGACGACGATCCGGGCTCTGCTCGGCCTCGTTCATCCGTCCGAAGGAGCTGCATCGGTGTTCGGACAGCCCTACCGAGAACTGACACGTCCTGTTGCAAAGGTCGGCGCGGTACTCGGTCCCTCCGGTTTCCATCCGGCGCGTACCGCACGGAAGCATCTCGAGATCGTGGCGACCGGCGCGGGAATAGATCGTTCGCGGGTGGACGAGACGCTCGCGCTCGTTGATCTCGAGGACCGGGGCAACGATCGGGTGGGGGCGTATTCCCTCGGCATGAAACAACGCCTTGCTCTCGCCGAGGCCCTGCTCGCCGACCCTGAGTCTCTCGTCTTGGATGAACCGGGAAATGGTCTCGATCCCGCCGGTATGCGATGGCTGCGCGGCCTGCTAAAGGAGATGGCCGCACAGGGCAAGACGATCCTCGTGTCGAGTCACCTTCTGTCCGAGGTCGCAGAGATCGCCGAGGAGGTCGTGGTCATCCATCGTGGGCAGCTGATCGCTCACGACACCGTGGCGGAAGTGACGGCGCGCCGGCGAATCGTGCGCCTGCGCGCGGAGGAAACGGAGCGCCTCCGCGATGCGATCAGGGGCCGGGCGACCGCGGTGCAACGCGAAGGAGACAACCTCCTCGTCGAAGGCCTTGAGATCGAAGAAGTGGGTCGCATCGCCGCGGCCGCGGGCTGCGTCGTGCTTCGACTTGAAGAGGTCCGGCCCGCGCTCGAGGAGGCGTTCTTCGAGCTTGTCGAGGGAGGGGCGGACGCGTGAGAGCCCTGCTGGTTGCGGAGTTCAAGAAGGTTGTCTCTGTTCGTGTCAATGTGATTCTTGCCGTTGTAGCGGTGCTGCTCGTGTGCGCGCCGACGCTCGCTGTGTTCCTGGGTGACCTAAGCGTTTCTCAACATGTCGTAATGCGGTTCATCGACGACGGGGCCATCGTGTTGCTCGCGCTGGGGGTCATGGCAATGACGTCGGAGTTTCGGCACGACCTCGTGTCCGGGCTCTTCCTCATCGAGCCTCGGCGCTACCGGGTCCTGGTCGCGAAGCTTGTGGCTTATGCGGTTGTCGGCGCCGGACTCGCGCTCGTGATGTCGCTGGCGCATCTCGTATCCGTTCAGGTGGGCGTTGCTGTGAGCGGCGATCAGCTGACACTGTCGGGTGGCACTTTGTGGGCGGCTTACGGCGGTTTCGTGCTGGGCGGTGCGTTGTGGTGCTCGCTGGGAGTCGCGGTCGGCTCTGTTGTGGTGAATCAGGCCGCTGCGCTGGGAGTGACCTTGATCTGGGCAGCCGTGGTGGAACGAGTGGTCGCAGCGCTATGGGAGCCAGGTCGGTACTTGCCGGGCTCCGTTCTGTCGGCTCTTGCGGGTTCCTCGGTTGCGACCGACCCCGTTTCCGCGATGCCGGCCGCATTGGTCCTGCTGACCTACGTGCTCGCCTTTGGAGCATGGGCTTGGCAATCTCTGCATGTTCGGGATGTCACCGCTAGTCGGTAGTTGGTCATCACCTTCTTGCCGGCGCTGCAGCGCGCCGAGTTCAGCCGTTCCCGCTGACGCAACCGTAGTCCGCTAACTCCTCCACGCAACCGCACGCTGCGCGCTCATGAGTGCTCGCTCGACTTCGTCGTCGGTTGCGTTGCGTCGTTCGGGCGCGGACTTGTTCCGGTGGCGTCGGAACGGCTTCGGGCGCAGCCAAGAAGCGCCCAGGAAGAGAGGTAGTGATGAACCAGGTCGCTCTAGTCGGGAACATCACCGACGATCCCGAGCTCCGCTACACCCAGAGTGGCGCGGCCCTCGCAAGCTTCACCGTCGCGGTCAGCCACCGCAGCAAGCACAACGGCGAGTGGCAGGACGTCAACGACGGGTTCTTCCGCTGCACGGCATGGCGCAGCAACGCCGAGAACGCAGCGCAGACGCTGAAGAAGGGCATGCGGGTCTTCGTTGCCGGCAAGCTCGCCCAGCGCAACTGGCAGGACGAGGGCGGCAACAAGCGCCAGAGCGTCGAGATCCAGATCACCCACGTGGGACCGGATCTTCAGTTCGCTACCGCAGAGGTAGCCAAGTCCGCCGCAGAGGGTTCCCCGGCCCCTGCGGCGGCCGCCGGGTAGTCCCCCTCCTTCTACCCGGCACGTTCGGAGCCCGGCTTCGGCCGGGCTTCGACGCGGTATAGACGGGGAAACGCATTAAGGAACGGAGGAAAAGATGAGCCGGATCGTTTACGAGGTCTCCCCAAACGGCGGGATGTGGAAGGCCCAAAGGGATGGCGAGTTCTTCGGACAATGGCCGACGAAGGAGACCGCGGAGGCGGCAGCGAAAGGGGCGGCCCGAGAGGAACACGACGGTGGAGCTTTGACTCAGGTGAGAGTGCACAAGTCGGATGGAACGTTTGATTACGAGGCCACCTTCGGAGAAGACCCCCGAGGCATCCCAGGCTAAGTGGCAACGGTCGTCTTCGTCACCGGTATCCCGAGTTCGGGGAAGTCGGCGGTGGCCAAGGCTCTGCTACAGCTGGACCCCGCCCTCGAGCTCGTGGAAACCGATGTTGAGATTCGCAAGGAGGGGCTCGGTGCAAGCACGCTGTTCAACGCGAGGCGCATCTTCCGGCGCGTGTTGGACAAGATCGAGACCTTGAGCCAGGACGCGTCCGTGGTTGTCGACGGATCTTTGCCGGCGACCTACGTGAAGGAAGCGAAAGAACGTTTCGGTGACAAGGCGCTCTTCGTGACGCTGCGAGTAACTGAATCGGAGCGACGCAGGCGCGAGCGGTCCCGCCGAGATCGCTCGCCGATTCAGTGGAACGAGCGGATGACGAGCCTCGGTGGAGGGCGAGAGCTCTACGACCTGGTGATCGACTCGACCGCGACGAGCCCTGACGATGCTGCACGACAGATCCTTAGGGCTGCCCGGGAAGTAGGCCTCGACTAGCTCCTGACACCCTTCGCTCGACGGCTGCTTCTCTTCTAGCGCACGGCACTTCGGGGTCAAGGCGGCTCCGGTACCGCTTCGCTCCTTATCCTCGCCGCCGCCTGCGGCGGTTCCCTTGACCCCTCCGCTGATGCCGCGCGCTCCGAGGCGACGAAAGCCGTCGACCAAAGGAGGGCGCAATGGCACTGCTCGAGAAGGAAGTCACCCGCTTCGCCGAGTCCCTTGACGACTACGACCACGTATCCGTTGTCGATATCGGAGGGTCGGGACCTCACGGTTACTGGCTCGTGGTGCGAGACCACCGCTTCGATCGCCGTTACGAGATCTCCTCTCACTGCGACTACTGGGACTTCATCGCCGCTCTAGTGGGTCACCGCCAGTGCGTCGCCCTGAAGGAGGTGGCGTGATGGTGAAGCTCTGCTATTGGTGCCGCGAGCCGCTGCCTCCTCTCCCGGAGGATGCGAGCTACGTCCAAGAGATCAACCATTACGCGCACGAAGAGTGTCTCGAGGAACGCGACGAACGTAACCGGGGTATGGATCGGTTGCGAGCCGGCATCGTCAAAGGATCGATCGACTTGATACCCGGCGCCGTTCGCAAGGCAGTTCTGGATCGCATCAGGGCGTCTGGGTTCGCGCGTCGCTGCCCGTGCCTCTACGACGCCGAGTACGGCTTCCAGGGACACGAGTCACAGTCTTTCTCGAACTACGACGAAGTTGCCGACTTCGACGAGCGCAACAGCGTGAAGTCCTGCGAGCTCTGCGGGGGTTCGGGCAACTACGACCCCCTGCCGAAGCTCGTGGAGTTGACCGACGACAAGGCTGCCGAAGCGTGGATCGCTGAAGAACTTCCCCGGAGCTCCGGTCCTTGTGACCTCTGGACCGGGTTCCCGGAGAATGGTTGGTACTACGACGCGCTCGGCTACAACCGCTCGGGCAAAGGTGATGTACGAGGAGTAGCGATCTACAACCCGGACCTGATGCAGGGCGGCGTCATCACCTGGCTCGAGATCGCGGACCTTTTCCGGCCGCGCGTCCAGAGCAGCCTCTTCTGAGCGGCTAAAGACGCTCCTCGGGGTGCGCCTTCAGCCATAGGAGCGCGAGCGCGGTCTCATAGACGAGATCGATCCTGTAGATGGGCGCGATCCGTCCTCGCAGCATCGCGTCGTTCGCTGCGAGACCTGCGGCCGCCGCCAGGCCGATCCACCGTTCCTGGTTGGTGACCTGGTCTCGGGCGGCCGCGGTTAGGAGCGTGGCGCAAACGAGCGCCATCCAGCCGGCATGTGCGTTCAGGATCCAGTCCTCCGCGTCGAGCTGATGCGCCCGCCGGTAGTGCTCTCGTCGGGTGAGAGCCCATGCGCTGAAGTAGCCGTAGGACGAGGCCTGGATGAGCGCGATCGTGCGGGGGCGAGGCCACATGTTGTGAGCGTAGGTGACGGAAAGACACCTGCCATAGTTTGTGGACCTAACTTGGTCCTAGATCTTGTGGGTCCTCCACTGCGTGAAGTCAGCGCACGCTCCGTAACCACCGTCGCCGTGAGGGTCTGGGGCAGCACAAGAGCTGTTCTGGTTCTGTTGCTCGAAGCTCGTGACGGCCCTCCACTTCCAGCGGGTGATGCCCTTGCGCAACAAGCGGCGAGGGAACGCGGTATCGAGGCTGTGTTTGTCTCGGCGGCCGACGCTGGCGGAGCCCACCAGCTCGTCGTCGAAGTAGGTGCAGTTCTTGTACATGCGTCCGAGCATCTCGAACTCGCTGTTGGTGATAACCAGGCACCGCTCTATAGCGCGGTCAGCGTCGAGGTCGAACTCGAAGGAGATGAAGTTGTGGTTGCCTGAGACGATCTCTCGCTCCCATGCCTCGTAGGTGACGAGGCGGTAGCGGAGCTCGATCTCCTTAAATTCCCTTTGGGGGTGGGTCTGGAGTAGATGAGCGACACGATGACGCTGGCGGGCAGCAACGATGTCCAGTGGCCCCGCGGAGTCGTCCTTGTCCAGCTCCGTCTTCTCGTGAGTCATTCCAGCAGGCATCGTCGCGACTAGAAGTACGGCTACTGCCGCCGCTCCCACAACCCATTTCTTTCGCACTACTGCCCCCCTTCACCGTTCTTCCAGATTAGAACGGAAGATCCGATCCGCGGCTCTGATTCTGCAGCCATCGTTGGCTCCACCGTCGCCACGTAGCCGACCTTCCATGCCTCCCGGTCGACGGCTGGCTTACGCCTAGCACCGGCCGCTGTGCGCGCCGCCAAACCGCGTCTTCTACCGCCTCCTCCCATGCTTGCATCAGGTCTCGCGTTACGGTTTCCACGCTATGCCTCTCAGCATCTCGAACACAGGACTCTGCGCCGCCCTGGTCCCGTCGAGGTCGACGATGAGCACCCTGCCTGCGGCGCGACCGAGCTCCTCGTCCAGCACGACAACAGCGAGTTGATCACCGGCGGGCGACCACACGACGTCGCCGACCCGAGGTCCGCGATACGAATCACCGTCCCCGCCAGCTTCGGGACTCTCGCTTGAGGTGCTGACTACCTCGATCTCGCGTGGGCCGTGCGCGCCCTCCTCGAGCAGGTAGACGGACCTCGAGAACGAGCGGCTGAACACGATGGTCCTGCCGTCGGGGGACCAAGACGGCCATCCCTCAACCTCGTCGCCGTTGGTTATCTGGCGTTCCTCGCCGCTTTGAAGATCCACCGCATAGAGGTCGACGGTGGCCTTCCGGTTAGATGCGAACAGGAGCTCAGTGCCATCAGGCGACCACGCGGGGAACGCGTCAGGCCCGGGATTGGTGGTGACCTGCTGGAGGCTCCGGCTGTCGATATCGAAGATGTAGATGTCACCGTTGCCGCTGCGGTCGCTGACGAATGCGATGCGCTTCCCATCCGGCGACCACGCGGGCGATGTGTCGGTCTTCTCAGAGTGTGTGGTGCGTGTGACCGTCCCTCCCTCGGCCACGCGCGAGTCGGTCGCGATGAACAGCTCCATGTTGGGGTTCAAGGTGTCGGGATCGCCTTCCTTCACGTTCATCGAGAACGCGATCATCGACCGGTCGGGTGACCAGGCGGGCTCGGCTTCGAAGCCGATCGGAGAGGCGTCCAGAACCAGCTCTGCTCGCCCCGACTCATCGAGCGCGTAGATCGTGTTGTCGCGCCCGGCTTCTGTTCCAGCCTGGAGCTGGCCCGCGACCAAGATGGGACGCGTGGAGGAAAGGGTGGGTCCTCGCTCCGCCGGTGGCAGCCGACGCCTGTGGTCACTCGATAGCAGCGTGGCCCCGCCGCTGACCGCTGCTACGGCGAGCGCAATGAACATGAGCCCGAGCGACCCGTTCACCATGAGACGCCGCTTCTTTCCCTTCCTGATAGCAGCGACCGCGTCCAGCGTCGGCGGGGGAGCGGCCTTCATCTCCCGTTCGAAGATGTCGCGCAGGTCATCGGTCATGGTCTTCTCCTAGCGAGCGCCTAAGGGACGCCCTCCCCTGGGATAGATGAGCTTTCACAGTCCCCTCGCTTATCTGCATGATCTGCGCGATCGAAGCTACGGAGAGGTCCCCCACGTAGTAGAGGACCAACGCCTTGCGCTGTCGGGTCGGCACCAGACGCAAGGCGCGCGAGAGATCGGTCCTGGCCGCTGCTCCCTCGGCGTCTTGAGCGGAGTGGATTTCTGGAGCAGGTGCGACCGCCCGACGGGGAGCAGGCTTGGAGGCGTTGAGGGCCGTGACGATGACCCACCCCGCGGCCCAATCCTGCTCGCTGAGTCTGCGCCAACGTGCGTAGGCGCGCGAGAAGGCTTCCTGCGCTGCGTCGAGGGCCTGGTCTCGATCCCGCACGACCAACCACACCGACCTGTAGACGCGCTCGAAGTGCTCTCGGTAGAACGCGTCGAACTCCAGCGCTCCCCCTTCCGCCACTAGTTGCTGCGCATGTTGCATGACAAGTAAAGCGCTGAGGGGCCTGTGCGGTTTAGCCGCGTGTCGTAACCAATCTTCCACAGCCTCCCGGTCGACGGCCCGCTTTCTTCTAGCACCGGCTGCTCCGGCGTCAAGGGCGCTCCGTTCCTCGGCTGCGCCTCCGGTACTCGCGTCACTGCGTGATGGCTTCGCCACCCTTGACCCCTCCACTGATGGCCGGTGCTCCTCCGGACGGCGAAAGCCGTCGACCAACAGGGAGGCAGACGTGGAAGAAACCATCGGCTACGAGGCTCTCTTCTCTCGCGAGGAGTGGGACTCTCTGGAGCTCGCCGAAGAGGCGGATGGGGGGGCGGATGACCGGCACGGAGTCACGATCTGGTACCCGCCGGGTGAGTTCGCCGGCAACGAGGCGCGCCACGAGCTCGAGTGCAAGCGCTGCGGTTACATCGGTGCAGCAGACGGTGCCGACGAGGCGGAGGTGATGGCACGTCTGCACGAGTCCTTCGTAGCGACGCTGGTCGAGAGCTGGAGCGTGGAACGATGAAGCCTCACACCTCGCCCGATCTGGGTGATCTCGTGATCGTGCTTCTCGCGTCGACGCTCGCGGGTCTGCGTGACCGGCTGGCCGATGATGGTTTCGACAAGGCCTCCGAGTTGGCTGCAGAGCTGACGCAGCGCTGCGACACCTACCTGGTGGGGGTCGGGTCGTGAACGCGGTGGATCGCAAGACGATCAAGATCATGCTCGCCTGCCTCGAGCTCGAGGTGGGAGAGCTTGCCGATCGCATCGGCTATGACCAGGGTTATGTCGTGAACGTTCTCAACGGATTCACGAAGGCATCACCCGGTTTCCGTCGCGCTTTGGGTGACACTCTCGCCTCCCTCATGCTGGGCCCGCACGCCGACAGCGTCAACGAGACCTATTCGCCGGAGCCGCTGGTGCGTCTGATCGAGTCACGCGCCGCGCAGGCCCCGAGCAAGCGAGAGTTCTACCGGGAGCTCGGAACGAACGCTCAGGCGATCAGGAACCGCAAGTTCTTCGACGGGATCTTCGTCGACCGCATCTGCTGCGCGCTCGGCGTGCACCCGTCGTCAGTCTATGGGATCGAGTACGAGCGGGAGGCTTCGTGAACGTGTTCCGGGAGGCTGCACTCGGTTACGCGCACCGCGGCTGGCGGGTGTTCCCGCTGCACGGCATCGTCAACGGCGCTTGTACCTGCGGACGTCCCGAGTGTGGGAGTCAGGGGAAGCATCCGCTTGTGCGGCGCGGCCTCTACGAAGCGACGACGGACGCGGCGCAGATCGACCGATGGTGGCGCCGGTGGCGGAGCGCCAACGTCGGCATCGCGACGGGCGCTGATTCAGGCATCGTCGTGATCGACATCGACCTGCCGGCCGCGAACGTGTCGCTGGGGGCTCTGCTCGAGAAGGGCCTACCGACCACGCTCACCGGCTTGACCGGCGGCGGTGGCGTCCATCTCGTGTACGCCTCGCGAGATCCAGAGCTTGGCAACAGCGCAGGTCGTCTCCCAGGCCTCGACGATGAGCTTCCTGGGATCGACTTGCGCGGCAACGGCGGTTACATCGTCGCGGCTCCAAGCGTCCACCGCAGCGGCAGCTGCTACCAGTGGCTTGAGGCCAACGTTCCAACGACCGGTGCACCGCCGTGGCTGAAGCGTCCGGAGCGGGCGCACAGTGAGCTGGCTGAGCTGAAACCACCGATGTTCGACGGTGACGGCACTCCTTACGGTCTCGCCGTACTGCGCGACGAGGTCGAGACGCTGGGTGCCGCGCAGGTGGGAACGCGCAACCACCAGCTGAACCGGGCGACGTTCGTTCTGGCTCAGCTTGTTGCCGGCGGCGAGCTGCTCGAGGGGCCGGTACGAGAAGCCGTCTTGTCCACGGCTCTAGCGATAGGCCTCGACGAAGCGGAATCGCGCCAGACCATCGACAGTGCCTTCGAGGCCGGCTCCAGAGCGCCGCGAGTTGCCCCTCATCGCATGGTGTAGGGGAAGGCTGACCACCGACGCCGCGGTGAACGATTTCGGGTGGAGGAGGCCTTGGGGAACATCCAGACCCTTCGCGCTGTTCGAGCAGGCACAGGGGTGCTTGCAACTGGAAACCAAATCGGTGCTGCCTCTCGTATCCAGAGAAAAGGATCAATCACTCCACCGAAGGGCACCGTCGTGAAGAAAGCCCCCGTACTGACAGCACTCCTAGGTCTGACACTCGCGTTCTCCTCTGTTGGGTCGGGTATGGCCCAGACGCCCCTGCCCAGGAGGGTGGCGTCTTTGAGCGGAGACCATCCAGCCGCGATGAACCCTGATCGGAACGGGAGCGCTCGGGTGGTACTGAGACTAGATCGACCTAGCGCAAAGGTTTGTTACCGCGTCGCATTCGAGAACATGGTCGTTCGAGGTGTCTATGTCTACAGGAACGGTGCCGACGTGAACGACCCGTTCGTAAAGTTGTATGACGAGGCACCGACGGCGGATTCTCCGCTTAAGGGATGCGTTACAGAGACCGGTGGTCAGGTCGATCGACTCAAGATCCGGAGGCTGAAGCGTCACCCGGCCCGCTTCTTCGTGAAGGCTTTCGAGTACGACGGAAGCGACATCACCGGCACGCTCGGCAGGCCCTAAGAACCCATGAGCTGATGTGGTGCCGACCGCTCCTCGCCTCATCTGCTTAGCCCTGATACCACCACGACTGAGAGGATCCACAATGAAGCGCACCCTGATACTCGCCGCGTCTCTTACCGCCCTGTCATTGGGCAGCCCCGCTCAAGGCTTTTCTGCGCCGACTTCTCCGACCTGTGATGGGAAGCCCGCGACTCTCGTGTTCCCCACTACTGCAAGCTCGTCGTCCTCAATCGAGGGTACGGACCGTGATGACGTCATCGTGACGGGACCTGGCACCGAACAGATCCGAGGCATGGGTGGGAACGACACCATCTGCTCGCGCGGCGGAAACGACACCATCTTCGGCGGGAGGGGTGACGACAAGCTGATCGGCGGCACGGGCAGGGACGAGCTCGCCGGTAGGAAGGGGCTCGATCGGGCGCTCGGCGGCCACGGTCGCGACCGCTGCTCCGCCGAAAGAGAGCGCTCTTGCGAGCGTTGACGGTCGTCTCTTCGAGCTAGGGGCCTAGAGGGTAGAGGGCGGGTACGAGAACACCCTCCGCCGTCTGGCTTAACGGTAGATGTTCGGCCCCGGGTCCTGTCCTTCCGACATCAGGAGATTGGGTTGAACGTCGCTCTCCCATAGTCGTCGCTGATCAGGGGTCAGGTGCGCAAGGCCTACCTCGAGGCATCCCACGATCCCTTGGAGACTGGCTGACAACTCTTCTGGAGCCTTCTCGTCGTCCACGGCTTCGAGCCTAGTTCTCATCGAACATGGAAGCCGAGCCTCTTGCCGATCCGGGTTCCATCGACACGCCAGGTGACCGTGAAGGCGCCCGGGCCACGCATGCTCGGCCACTGCTTGAACCACGCCACGCTGCGCCCGAAGGTGCCGTCGGCGCGGGGTCGCAAGCGGTACGGCGCACAGCACTCGTAGTCCTCGCGGTGGCTGTACACGCACAGGTCGAAGACCTCGAAGTAGCGGGCTGCAGTGACTATCCGCAGCTTGCGCACGCGGTCGACCTTGCGGGCGGACTGACACAGATCGCCTGACTCACTGCAGTAGACGTTCGGTTGATGGTGAGCTCTGGCGGAAGCGCTGATCGCGATCATCGACGCCGCGATGGTCGTGACCAGTAGCGACCTGAGAATCAGTGGCATGTTCGGCTCCTAGGGGGAGGGCTGCGGGCAGGATCGCGGGTTCCCACCCGCAGCCATGGGCGGACCTAAGCGGGCTGTGCTGCGGGAGCGGCCTCCGCCGAGTCGTTGGCGTTGATGACCTTGCGAACGTCGAGCACCGGAGCGATCGACTCCACCCGGATCTCGATCCTCGAGACCGTCCGGCTGTTCTCGCCGTTCGTCTTGAACTTCTTCTGCCGCAGCGCCCCGGTCAACTGGACCTCGGTGCCCTTGGGGCAGGTCTCCGTCAGAGCCAGGGCCTGACCGCCGAAGGCCTCGCAGTCGAAGAATCCATCGAGATCGTCCTGGAAGCCGGCATCTCCCTTGCGGGTCGTGCGGTTGACCGCCACGGCGAAGTTCGCCACGGGGGTCCCGGTGGTCAGGTACCGGAGTTCGGGATCGGCCACCAGCCGGCCCACCAAAAAGACCAGGTTCTTGTTCACAGCTGCTCCTTTCTGGGTGCCGCCGCGGCACCTTCGCTGGCGTCATGTAGGCACCGGAAGGGGAGCAACTCAATTTGAGAAGTCTTTGAGAAAACTTGAAGAAAACTTGGTGGGCCTATTTCCGCCGCCTGGGGACCGCCAAGACAACTTCCCAGACGCTGCGACCGCTGTCGGGATCGAGGATCTGCTCGGAGCTCCGGACGTCAGCCCAGCGGGCCCCGGCGGCGATGGCTCTCGAGATCGCCCTCGCTTCGGCGAGCTGCCGGTCGAGGATCTCGACGTGGATCGTGCGCAGCCGGTGCCGCCGGAGCCTCATGCCGGCCTAGTACCGCCGGCCTCCCGTGACCGCTCCGAGCGTCTTGAAAGCGACAGCTACCGCTAGGAACACCACGAGCCCGAGAGCCCACAGCACCCGCCGCAGTCCGAAGACCTTGACCGCCATGAGGAACATGACGCCGTAGCCGATCACGAAGACGACCGCTCCGAGCTCCTCGCGTGTCACCACTCACCTCCCAGGAAGAACCACTTCCCGAAGAGGCTAAGGACCCCGTGAGACATCTCCAGTGGCCGACATCACAGGCTCAAGGTTCCTCCGATCTGCGCGAAGCGCTGAACGAAGCACACACTTGCACCCTTGGTGCCGCCCACCAATTCTTCTCAAAGTTTTCTCAAATAGAACCGGCCGCGATCCCGTGCTTGATTCAGGGGCGTGCTCAATATCGGAAAGCTCCGCCGGGGCGGCGAGAACTACTACCTGAACTCGGTCGCCCGAGGGGTGGAGGACTACTACCTCGGCTCCGGTGAAGCTCCCGGCTACTGGCTCGCGTCAGGCGCGGCCGATCTGGGGCTTGAAGGTCAGGTCGGAGAGAGTGGGCTTCGGAACGTGCTGCGAGGCGCGGACCCTTTCTCGGCGGCGCCGCTCGGCAAGGGGCCGACGCGAGAGCGGGTTCCGGGGTTCGATCTCACCTTTCTGGCCCCGAAGTCGGTGGCGCTCCTACATGAGCTTGGTTCGAAAGAGGCTTCGAACGAGGTCGTGAATGCGCATGACGCTGCCGTCGCCGCCGCGCTCGGATACCTCGAGAGGCAAGCTTCGGGCGCTCGACGCGGCAAGGGCGGCAAGACCGCGATTGCCTCCAAGGGGTTCATCGCGGCGGCTTTCCGGCACCGGACATCGCGCGCTGGCGACCCGCTCCTCCACACCCACGTCCTGGTCGCGAACCTCATCCGTGGCAGCGACGGCAAATGGGGGGCACTCGATGCCAAACACCTCTATCGGCACGCCAAAACGGCCGGGTACCTCTACCAGGCGCAACTCCGCAAGGAGCTCACCCGCAGGCTGGGAGTCGAGTGGTCCCGCGTCCACAACGGCGCGGCAGACATCGAGGGGATCGACCGGACCGTCATCCGCGCCTTCTCCCGACGCCGCCTGGAGGTCGAAGCGGTGCTGGCTGAAAGGACCGACGCCAGTGGCCGCGAACGGGAGGTGGCCGCTTTGACGACGCGACAGGCCAAGGACTACAGCGTGTCACCGCAACGTTTGCTGCCGCAGTGGCGCGAGAAGGCGGAGCAGCTCGGGCTCCGGACCGAAGTGCTGGAGCGAACGCTGCAACGCACCCGCGACGCCGCGATCACGCACGATGAAGCCGCTTCGATCATGGATCGGCTGGCCGCCCCAGGGGGCCTGACGGAGCAGCAGAGCGCGTTCACGCGCCGGGACGCGATACAGGGCCTTTGCGAACAGATGCAGCAAGGTGCGGACGTCGCTGAGGTAGAGGCGCTGGCCGATGCTTTTCTCGCTTCCGACCTGGTCGTCCCGCTCGCTGCTCGCGAGGGTGGTGTTACCGAAGTGGGCAGCCGGCGAGTTTCTGAAGGTCGGCTCTCGTCATCGACTGTCGAGAGCGTCTACTCGACCGCCGACATGCTCTCGGTCGAGCACCAGGTCGTGGAACGCGCACTGGAGCGACGCTTCGATGGCGTCGGTCTGGCTGAACCCTTCGCCCTTCACACAGCTATTGCGCGCCGCCCGACCCTGTTCGACGACCAGCAAGCGATGGTTACTCGCCTCACCACCTCAGGTCTGGGGGTCGAGGTGGTCGTGGGCAAGGCAGGAGCAGGCAAGACCTTCGCACTGGACGCTGCGAGGGAAGCCTGGGAGATGTCCGGCACTCCGGTGATCGGCTGTGCACTAGCCGCGAGAGCCGCGCAGGAGCTGCAAGTGGGCTCCGGCATCCAGAGCTACACGATCGACGCCCTGCTGATGGACCTGGACCACCCTGAAAGCGCAGGGCTTCCGAGCGATTCAGTCCTCGTGGTCGATGAAGCGGGCATGGTCGGGACGAGGAAGCTTGCGCAGGTCTTCCGCCACGCCGACCAGGCGAACGCCAAGGTGGTGCTGGTTGGCGACGACCGTCAGCTGCCTGAGATCCAGGCAGGAGGTGCCTTCCGCGGTATCAAGAACCGGCTTCCGGCGATCGAGCTTTCGGAGGTCCGCCGCCAGCCGTTCGGTTGGGAGCGCGAGGCGCTCGACCTCATCCGCGAGGGCCGCTCGGAGGAAGCGATCGCGGAATACGAAGAGCGTGGCCGCGTTCACGTGGCGACCTCTGCCGAAGATACGCGTCGCCAGCTCGTGGCTGATTGGTGGAGCACTCGGGACGAAGCCGAGCCTGGAGTCATGATCGCGGCGCGGCGGTCAGACGTCGCAGACCTGAACGACCGGGCGCGGGCGCTGATGAGGGCGCAAGGTCGCATCGACGACCACGAGCTCGAGGTCGCAGGTCAAAGCTTCTCGGTCGGTGACCGAGTCATGACGCTCAAGAACACGAGGCGTCTGGGGGTGATCAACGGGACCCGCGCTACCGTCCAGGCGGTTCATCACGATCGAGGCGAGCTCACGATCCGGCGTGAGGACGGCACCGACGTCACCCTGCCTGCGAGCTACCTCGAGGCAGGTCATCTCACGCACGCCTACGCGATCACCGGACACAAGGCCCAGGGGATGACCACGCAGAAGGCGTTCGTGCTGGGCGACCAGACCTTGTACCGGGAGTGGGCCTACGTCGCGATGTCGCGCGGCAAGGAGAACAACTCGCTCTACGTCGTCGCCGGCATCGATGCTGAACGATCCGACGCCGGAGGCCAGGTGGAGCGGATCGTCGACCCGACGAAAGAGCTCATCCGCGCCGTAGGGCGCAGCCGGGCCAAGGACCTGGCACTGGACGTCTACGAGCACGCCGAGATAAAGAACCTCAGCTACAAGGAGCTCCGAGCTGAGTGGGAGCGTCTCGGGCAGGAGCTCGGTGGCGTGCCAGCCGACGCAAGCGCGGAGGCGGCACGCACGGAGGCGGAGAAGCGCGATCTCGAGACTGCCATCCGGCGAGAGAAGGAGAGGTCGCGAGCGGCGAGAGCGGAGCTTGCGGCTATGAGTTTCGTAGCTCGGCGCCGCGAGCCGCGAAGGGCCGCGCGCCTGCAGCGACGGACCGCGGACGCGGACCGCCTCGTCGCTCGCATGGAGAAGGAGCGGGTGGGACTAGAGGAAAGACAGGCCACGATAGACCGCCAGTTAAGGGATCGGGAGGAGTGGCTGATCGACCACGCGCCACAGGTCCGGCGTCGGTTCGCATTGGAACGAGAACTGTGGTGGCGAGAGCATCAGAGCGCGCTGGCCGCTGAGGTGGCCATGCCCGATTACCTGGTGGCCACGGTGGGGGGAAGACCCGAGACGCCTTCGGAGAGGGGCGCGTGGAAGCAAGCTGTCAAGGCCGTGGAGACCTACCGGCAGCGCTGGGGGATCAATGACCAGGCGTCGGGTCTCGGAAACGAAGCGCGCGGCCGCGCGCAGAGGAGCGACCGCGCTGAGGTCGAGCGCCGTCTCGCGCGCGAGCACGATCCAGAAGCTTCTCGAGAGCGTGAAGCGCCTTCGCTCGAACGGTCCCTTGAGCTGTAGTTGCTAGCGCTCGCAGGAGTCCTTGGAACCGCTTCCGCCCTCCTGCCGACACAGGTCGCGCCCAGGTCCTCCAGAGAATGAGTCGTTGCCTGCCCCACCCACCAAGCGGTCATCTCGCTGCCCGCCGTCGAGCCGGTCTGGCCCATCTCCTCCGTACAAGACGTCGGCTTCGCCTCGTCCATAAAGCGCGTCGGCTCCCATGAAGCCGAACGCGGTGTCTCTGCCGGAGCCCGCATAGATCACGTCGTTGCCGACTCCGCCGCGCACGTCATCACTTCCCGCGCCCGCATCGATACGGTCGTTGCCCGCCCCTCCGAGCAATTCGTCCGAACCGCTGCCGCCTGTGAGCTGGTTCGGGTGACCGTCTCCGAGGATGCGGTCGCTGGCGGGGGAGCCGGTCACCATTTCGACCAGCGATACCTGTTGCGTGGCCGGAGTGAGACCTTCCCAAGAGACGACGCCCGTCCCGAGATTCACCGTGATCCCAGCGCGGACCTTGAAGGCTTCGAAGGTGATGCGGTCGCCGTTTTCGTGTGGGCCCCCGCTTAGGAGGTCGTCGCCGAAGCTCCCGTGGAACGTGTCATCGCCGCCGTTGCCGATGAAGCGGTTGTCTGCAGGGTTGCCGGCGAACATGTCTGCGTGCGCCGATCCGTACACGCCTTCGACATCGGCCAAGCCTTCGACCGCTACGAGCGTGTCCAGCCCATGCCCGCCTTTTGCCGTGAGGCCTCGGAGATCGACAACTACTCCGGGCGAAGGAGCCGCGTCGTAACGGATGTAGTCGGTGCCTCTGCCACCGGAGAGGAGATCGTCTCCCAGCCCGCCGACGATCCTGTCGTCTCCGTCGCCACCCATGAGCTGATCCTTGCCTGACCCACCTGTGAGCGTGTCGTCGCCTAGGTTCCCGCTGACACTGTCGACACCTGGACCTGCCTTGACCTGGTCGAAGCCATCGTCGCCTGAGACCGCGTCATTACCGCTTCCGGCACAGATCTTGTCGTCGCCCCCCCGTCCGTCTATCTGGTCGTTGCCACCCCGGGCGATGATCACGTCGGGACCAGATGTCCCCGTGATGGTGTCGTTGCCGCTTGTTCCGATCAACTCCGGATCGGTGGCCGGATCGCCGAGGCAGGTTGGTCCCGCAGCCGCAGGACTTACCAGCGCTCCAGCGACGAGCAGCAGGCTTAGCTTGATTGCAAGAAAACGCTGCTGGTGGATCACAGCGACCTCCCGTACCCGATGACGGAACCCTGCCAGCCGCGGCGAGTCGCCTCGGCTTCGCTTGTGCTGTAGAAGAAGTCGCCGTCTCCGTTCGTGGAGTACCAAAGGGTGACCACCTGAGACGCCGGCTCAGTTCTCGGCGTCGCCGAGATGAAGATGTAGGCCGTTCCCTGGTTCGTAGAGATCGCCCGCGTCCCTTCCTCCTCATAGCTATAGACGCGAGCGATGGCTCCGCCCTCGTAACCCATGGCTTCGTGCTCACTGGCCGCGCTGGCCTCGATCGTGACGAAGTGGTCTCCCGTCTGGTGATTGACCAGGTGGTAGAGGTAGCGCGTAGGTGCCGGCGGGTAACTCGGAGGCGCTGGTTTCTTAGATGGCGCCTCCCGCGCGGGTTCGTCCGTTCCCCCTTGGTTCCCGCTCGTCGGGGGCTGCGACGATCCTTCGGTGGATCCGGCGTCGCCGTCCGGGAGCACGCCGCTTGGGCCCTGCCTCGACCCTGACGCCACCGGAGGTACGGCTTTGGGCCTCTCGCCCCGCTTCGGCTTGTCCGGAGCTTTCCGGCTCGACTTCGTGGGCTTCTTTCTGGCCTCACGTCGTCGAACTGCGTCTCCCGAATCCGGGTCATCTCGGGCCGCGGCTTCGTTCCGGGCCGCCTCCCGCTCGCGGGTGGAGAGCGAATAGCCCGCGAGCCACGATCCCCCGAGAAGGAGGCTCGAGATCAACAGGGCAGCGATTAGGACCGACGGCCTCACGATTCGACGGCGCGGACCAGTGTCTGCTTTTGGAGCTGCTTTCGCGACGGCGTTCCAGCCCGGCTCCACCTCTCCCCCGGACCCGGCGGGTTGAGGCTCCGCCGCTGTTGCGTCGCCTGGCTCGACCACGACGGGCGGGATCTCGTCCTCCAGGGACGGCGGCGAAACTCCCTCTACGACTTGCACCGCCGAGTGGTCCAACGCAAACCCCACTCCTCGTCGGTTCCGCACGATGCTGCGATCGTGGTCACCGATCAGCTTGCGGATGCTCCAGATGCGCCAGTGAAGATCCTGAGCGTCCATGTAGGCGCTGTCACCGAATGCCTCTTCGAGAAGCTCCTTACGCGAGACAACTTCTCCGGCACGCGCCGCAAGCACGGCGAGCAATGAGAACTCCACCGGCGGGAGCTCCACCCTCTTGCCGTCCACGATTGCGGTACGAGCGGCTAGCTCGATGACCAGCGACGTCGCCCGCGCGGGTGTGGTTCCGGCGTCCATCCGTAGCGACCATTAGGCGCGTCCCTGGTAATTCCTACCTGCGGCCCCGAACTGCCTTCGGAATTCTCGATTCCCAGCCCCGCCGGAAGGCCTCCAAGACTTCTCAAAGTTTTCTCAAAGACTTCTTAAATACAGATTCGCCCCGTTGTGTGCGCATATGAGCGTCGTATACGACGCACGAAAGGACGGACATGGAGCTTCCGGAACCAGTACCCGTCGGGATACGCAGAGCCAGTCGCGAGCTCCCGACCCTCGTCGACCTGGCAGCAGACGGTTCCTCTGTGCTGATCTCCCGACGCGGTCGACCGCTGGCGGCGCTGATCTCGACTGCCGACTACGAACGGCTTCAGGAACTGGAGCGGCGGGACCAAGGCCTCCAAGCTGTCTTTCGTGGCCACGGGATCCGCATCGCTCCGTGGACGACGCCGAAGATCCTCGAGGCTCTTACTCGCTTAGGAACCGCCTCATGACCAAAGGAGCCTTCGACCGGGTCCCTTGGTGGGAGTTCGACCCGGAAGAGAAGCCCGTCCCGGTCGCGGCCGGTGGCTGGGGACCGGCCGACGAGGCCGAGCTGATCGCGAACGCTGAGCGACAAGCGATCATCCGCGAGGACACCGAGCCTGCCCTCGTGACGCTGTCTCAGCTGGCTGCGGTTCAGGAGCCCGCCCGTTCACCCTCGGGTGTCTCCGTGACCAGGCGCGCTGTTGTCGCCGCTGCGCTAACGCTGCTGGTCGGCTGCGCTGGCACGTTCTCGCTCGGATGGCGTCACGGGCGCTCCGCAGTCCGGGCGGACGCCACTTCGATGACTCGCACCACACCCAGTCACTCCCACACCGATTCACTGACAGGTTCGGACCTGCGCGAGAGAACAGGCGAGAAAGGAGACCGACGATGAAGGGCATGGTCACGCTGGCCCAGAAGGTCAACTTGAATCCGGACCCGGACAAGCTCCCGGGAGGTGATGTCCTCCAGAGTCTCACTAACGGGATAGCCGGCTTCGCTCTGATCTTCTGCCTGATCGGCCTCGTCGTGAGTGCTGGTCTCTGGGCGCTCGGGTCGAACTCGAACAACTACCAGCAGACCTTCGTTGGTAAGCGCGGGTTCGCCGTCTGCGCGATGGGGTCACTGTTGATCGGTGCAGCCGCCGCCATAATCAATTTCTTCTACGGCGCCGGCACGGGCGTGTGAATTCGATGCGGTCAACGAACTCCGAATCGCCGCGACGACCCCTTCTCCTGATGGGCGTTGTGGTTGTTGTCGCCTTGTTGCTCGGTTTGTGGATCGGTCGTGCCCTCGCGCCTCCGCAAGAGGAGGCGTCGCCACGCCCACCTAGCGCAGATGCAACAAAGCTTAGTGAGCATCCGCAAACGGAAGAGGGGGCAATCGCGGCGGCCACAGAGTTCTCTCGAGTTATCGCTGATGTGTCCACGGATGAGGATCAGTACCGCGAGGCGATTCGAGAGGTTGCAGCACCAGATTGGACGTCGAAGGCTGAGGAGCTGGCAGACAACACTCTGAGTTTCCTTGAGGAGAGGTATGGGTCGGAAGGAACGTTCTCGTTCGTCCCAGCTCGTTACCGAGTGGTCGAGTTCGCAGAGAACGCAGCGACTGTCGATCTGTGGGGAGTGACGCTGGCAACTGGGCCAAAGATCGTCGGAGTCGAGGAGACCTGGATAACCGGAACACTCGAATTGGTGTGGACCTCAGACGGATGGCGCGTGGCTGGCCAGGACTCGGCAACTGGCCCGACCCCCGAACTGGTGCGATCGGAGGACGAACGAGGGGGTAACCCGCTCTTGGACTTTGAGGAGTTTGGCCATGCGCCGACGCCTTAGCGTCCTAGTTGGCGCATCGGCCGCTGTGGTTCTGGCCGCGCCGACACCCGCCGTGGCGGCGCCTGGGAAGTGTGAAGCATTCTTCGCCTTCGACCCTGTTTGCGAACTGGGCAAGAGGGTCGCGGGGAAGGCCGGAGAGATAGCGACGGCACCTGTCCGATACGCAGCTGGGAGCGCTGTCGATGCCGTCACCTCATGGGTGTCTGACACAGCCCAGTGGATTCTTGGAAAAGTCGTCGGCTTCATCGACCACTCGACGACGCCGGGTTTGGAAGCAGATTGGTTCGACGAGCGCTACCAATTCATGGTTGGGCTAGCTGCGCTCGTGATTCTTCCGATGCTTCTTATCGCGACCGTGCGAGCGGTCGTTACTCAAGACATCTCGCAACTGGCGAGGTCATTCTTCGTTTACTTGCCAGTAGCAGTCCTCGGAACCTTCCTCGCGGTCCATTTCACGCAAGCACTACTGAGCATCACGGACTCGATGAGCGCTGCTGTCGCTCGTAACGTGGCCGGGGACGTGTCCGAGATCTTCGATTCGGTGGGGGGAACGCTCTCAGGGGCGGGAGCAGTAGGAGGCCCAGTAGCTCCTTCTTTTGCGATCTTCTTCGGAGCTCTTCTGCTGGTCGTCGGGTCCTTCTTCGTGTGGCTCGAACTCCTCATCCGTTCTGCCGCGGTGACCGCAGCCGTCTTCTTTCTTCCGATGATCCTTGCGGGCTTGGTGTGGCCGGCCGCGATGCGCTGGACGAAGCGTCTGATCGAGATTCTCGTCGCGCTGATCCTGTCCAAGTTCGTCATCGTTGCTGTGATCAGTCTCGCCACCGCGGCCTTGGCTGATCCTGGGGGCGGAGGGTTCGGGACCGTGATGGGAGCCGCTGCACTGATGCTCATGGCTGCGTTCTCACCATTCGCCATCATGAAGTTAGTGCCGATGGTCGAAGGCGCTGCGATCGACCACCTCCAAGGCAAGGGCCGCGCTCCGATCCAGTCGCTGGGGCCCAACGCTGGGGTCAACCAGGCGATCTCGGTGATGCGTGCGAAGACCAGAGGGCGTTCGGGCCAAGGGTTGGCCGTCGCCGGTGCCGGCATAGGCGTGGGGTCATCCGCCGTAGTTGGTGCGGGTGCCGCGGCAGCACGTTCCGCCCAAGCCGCGGTGAAGACTCCAGGATCGAAGGTCGAACGACAGGTCCCCGGCAGTTCCAAGGGTGTCGAGCCGCCAGCCTCGTCGGGTCGCAGAGCCGGTGGTGGTAACACCCCATCGAATTCTCCGGCGAAGCGTCCGCCTCGCACTCAACGACAAGACTGATGGCCGACGTTCCTCGATACAGGTTCGGTCCTCTTGAGCGCAGGGGCGTGCTCGCAGGGTTGCGCAGCGCGCAGCTGGTCATCCTCGGAGTCACAGGTTTCTTGGTGGTCGTTGTTCTGCGCGCTCTCCCCCCTGCATCCGGATTCCCCGTGGCGATGACAACTCTGTTGGTGGGAGTGGGCGGTGGCTTCGTGCCAGTCGGTGGCAGGACGTTGGACGAATGGGTCCCCGTCCTCGCCGGGTGGATGCGGAGAACGCTCACGGGAAAGCGCAGGTTCTTCTCGCGCGCGCCTGAGTCGGGGCAGACGGTCAGCTTCGAGGGGCAACCCAGCTTCCCGCAGCAGATGCGAGAGATCGTCTTGTTGTCGCATGAGGTACCTGGAGCTGGCCTCCGGATCGGAGTGCTGAAGGACCGTAGACACGGCACCTACACCGGGATCCTTGCCGCGCGCGGCAAGTCCTTCGCCCTGCTGGACGGACCCGAGAAGGCGCGGCGACTTTCGAGCTGGGCGGGGATCCTTTCGGGGCTAGCTCGTGAAGGTGGGACCGTGCATCGCATCCAGTGGATCGAACGAACGGTTCCCGACCCCGGAAACGAGATCGGTGAATACCTGAAGGAGAACGTACGCGTTCCTCTGGATTCAGCAATCGCCCGCTCGTACCTCGAGGTGGTGGACCAAGCCGGCCCAACCACCCAGGAGCACGAGGTCTTCATCGCCGTGCAGATCCATAGCGGTCGTTGTAGTCGCGCGGTCAAAGCGGCCGGCGGAGGAGACTCCGGAGCCTGTGAGGTGCTGCGTCGGGAGCTCGCGGCGGTTTCTTCGAGCCTCATGGGGACGGACATCGCAGTGGAGGGCGCATTGACCCCTCGCCTTGTCGCACACGTATTGCGGAGCGCCTTCGATCCCGACAGTCGACAGAAGATCGCGAGCATCGCGTCCAAGGACCCGGAGCGAGTTGGCACTGCGGTGGTCAACGCGGGCCCCATGGCAGCAGACGAGGCATGGGCGAGCTATCGCACCGACTCAGGTTGGCACGCGACCTATTGGATCTCAGAGTGGCCGCGGATAGACGTCGAGCCCGACTTCCTAGCGCCCCTGCTGCTTCGCACCGAGGCGATGCGGACGGTATCGCTCACCATGGAGCCCGTAAGTCCGCTGAAGGCGATCAAGTCGGTTGAATCCGCGCGCACCTCTGCGGCTGCGGATGAGGAGCTTCGCCAGCGCGCTGGGTTCGTGACCACGTCGAGACGCCGTAAGGAACAAGACTCGCTGGCTGACCACGAGCACGACCTATCCCAAGGTCACGCCTTCTACCGTTTTGCTGGATTCATCACGGTGACCGCGGCTACGAAGGAAGAGCTCGAGAGCGCCTGCAGCGAGGTGGAAGAAGCCGCCGGTCGATCGTTCCTAGACCTTCGGCGCCTGGGCGGCGAGCAGGCACTTGCCTTCACCTACACGCTTCCTCTGTGTCGAGGCCTTAAATGAGGGGCCAGCGCGGACATCGGCTGACCACTGCGCATCTGCAGGCTGCCTATCCCTTCGTGGCCGAAGGTGGTCTCGGCGGCCGAGGAGCGTTCATCGGTAGGGACCTCTTCGGCGGATCGTTCACCTACGACGCGTTCGAGCTCTACGAGCAGGGAGTCATCACGTCGCCGAACATGGTGATAGCGGGCCAGCTCGGTCGTGGGAAGTCCGCCCTAGTAAAGACGCTGTGTCTCAGGGAACAGGTCTTTGGCCGACGCGTCGTTGTCATGGACCCGAAGGGCGAGTACTCGCAACTCGCCGCGTTCTGCGACACGAAGGTGATCGATCTCCGCCCTCGTGGGCGTCTTCGGCTTAATCCATTGGACAAGCGCATCGCCCATGAGGACCAACTCCGTCTGCTGCAGGCGATCAGCGCGGCAGCTCTTGATAGGCCACTCAAACCGCAAGAGAAGACGGCGCTTGAGAGAGCTCTTGAGCAGGCGACGGGGAATGGAGAAGCGACACTCCCGCAGGTGGTCGACGCACTGCTCAATCCGTCCGAGGACGCGACGCTCAATGTTGCTGCGGACCGGGGCGCCTTGATCGAGTGGGGACGAGAGGTCGCTTTCGAACTACGTCGTTTGGTCACGGGTGACCTCAAAGGGATGTTCGATGACAAGACCTCACGGTCGATCGACCTTGGTGCCGACATGGTCGTACTCGATCTCTCGGCGGTCTACGACTCCGATGCGCTCGGGATACTCATGACCTGCGCTGCGGCGTGGCTCCAAGGTGTTCTCGCCGAGTCGTCGGATCGCAAGACCATCTTCGTCCTCGACGAAGCCTGGGCGATCCTGTCCAACCTCGGCATCGCCAAGTGGTTGCAAGCGAGCTTCAAGCTCTCGCGCGCACGGGGTCTGCAGAACATCGCGGTGATGCATCGCTTCTCTGACCTCGCCGCGACGGGCGCGCAGGGCAGTCAGCAAGAACGGGTAGCGCGCGGACTTCTCTCCGATACCGAGACTCGGGTCGTGTACGCGCAACCTCATTCGGAAGTCCAAGCCACTAAGGACCTTCTTGGACTAACCGATACCGAGGCGGCGCTGCTGCCTCAGCTCGAGCGAGGAGTCGCCTTGTGGAAGATCGGCGAGCGGTCGTTTCTCGTTTGGCATCTGTTGGGCAAGACCGAGCGCGCGCTGATCGATACCGACGCCAGGATGATCCAGCAGCAGTTGGCGGGGATCGCGTGATGAACGGTCCCTCACGACCTCTGCCCCGCCCTCGCGAGGAGGGTTGGGAGAACACCGCCTTTGTCGCCGTCCTGGCCCTGATCGGTTTGGGCCTTGTGCTGTGGGCGACCGGCGAGGTGTCGGGGCTTATCGCCAGTGGACAGTTCACGGGAGCGAGGTTCTCGCAGATGGGGAAGGTATTGGTGAACCTGCCCGAACATGCGACTGACCCGCGCCTTGCGTGGCCGCGTCGAGTGCGCGCTCACATGGGTGGTCCGTTCATCTTCTACGGCATGCTCGTCGTCCTCATCACTGCGGCCGGGTTCATCGCGCTGTTGCTGTATCGGCTCTTCAAGGGCTCCTTCTCCGGGAGCGCGCGCTCATCGTCGTGGGCGACACCTGGCGACCTCCGCCCATTAGTCGTCAGGACTCCGGAGCCTGGTCGACTCACGCTTGGTCGTGTGGGCTCGAAGCTAGTTGCTGCCGAGGAGCGTCAGAGCGTCATCGTGCTCGGTCCGACGCAGTCCATGAAGACGACCGGGTTCGCGATTCCCGCGATCCTCGAATGGGAGGGTCCGGTGCTTGCTACCAGCGTTAAGTCCGACCTGCTACGCGACACCCTGGAGATGAGACAGAACCAGGATGACGTTTGGGTCTATGACCCGACCTCGTCCACATCACAAGGATGCAGCGGGTGGTCGCCTCTCGCGTCGTGTGGAACCTGGCACGGCGCCCAGAAGACCGCGTCATGGCTGGCAGGAGCTGCCCCTAGTGGCTCGACCGGGCTTTCGGATGCTGAGTTCTGGTATCAGGCGGCGGCCAAGCTCCTGGCACCTCTGATGTTCGCAGCGGCGCGCTCCGATGGGTCCATCGCTGACGTTGTTCGATGGGTGAACCTTCAGGAAGAGCGCGAGGTTCTGAAAGCGCTCCAAGGCGCTGACCAAGGTGCGATCGACGCGGCCCAGGCATCCTTCAAGCGAGACGTTCGTCAGAAGAGTTCCGTCTACACGACGGCCGAGACGGTTCTGGCCGCGTACGAGGACCCGATCGTGGCGAAGTCTGCTGAAGTGAGTGACATCTCACCGCACGCCTTCCTCGAGCGCGGCAGTAGGAAGACGTTGTATGTAGTTTCACCGTCGCATGAGCAGAGACGACTCCGCCCGCTCTTCGAGACGCTCCTTCACACGGTCATCTCGTATGCGTACGAGCGCGCTTCGCAAGATGGGCCGCTCAGTCCACCCTTGCTGTTGGTGTTGGACGAGGCAGCGAACATCGCACCGCTGCGAGACCTCGACGCTCTGGCCTCCACCGCCGCCGGACATGGCATCCAGCTCGTGAGCATCTTTCAAGACTTGGCGCAGATCACGAACCGTTACCGGGAACGGGCGCAGACGGTGATCAACAACCACCGCGCCAAGATTCTGCTGTCAGGAATCTCGGACACGCAGACGCTTGAGTACGCCTCTCGGTTGCTGGGTGATGAAGAGATATTGCAAGCGTCGATCACCCGAGGGGCCCAGGGAAGCCGTTCGACCACGGAGTCCACGTCTCTTCGCAGCATCGCTCCCGCGAACGTGTTGAGAGGGATCCGGCCGGGCGAAGGAGTCCTTGTTTACGGACACCTTCCTCCTGCTCGACTCACTCTCCGACCCTGGTTCCAAGAGCGCGGCCTTCGTCGAGCTTCGTAGCGACACATGAAGCGAGTCTCGCTCGTCTCAGCGATCCTCGTATTTCTCCTTCTCTTCCCGCTCCTCTTGGTGGGAGTGCTGCTGTCTCTGTCTGGGGACCAACCGTCGCCGTCCGAGCTCGCGCTAAGTGAGATCCCTCACGAGCTGATCGGCGTTTACGAAGCCTCCGCAGCAACCTGTGAAGGTTTGGATTGGACGGTGCTGGCCGCTATCCACAAGGTCGAGACGAGGTTCGGCACCGGGCGCGCAACGTCGAGTGCGGGCGCGCAGGGGCCGATGCAGTTCATGCCTCCGACGTTCGAGGCTTACGGGGTCGACGGTGACGGGGACGGACGGGCCGACATCAACGACGTCGACGACGCGATCTTTAGTGCGGCGAACCTGCTGTGCGCGAACGGAGCTGGAGATCCAGAGCGCCTGGCAACAGCTGTCTGGAACTACAACCACTCTCAGGCATACGTAAACGAAGTCCTAACCCTCGCCGCGAGCTACGGCGTCATCTCGCTTCCAGAGGGCGTGGCATACGCCGCGGCCACCGACCTCCTGCGAAACCCACGCGTAGTGTTGACACCCAATGCCCGCGCTGACCTGGAAGCTGGTGCGGTCGATGAACGGCTGGTCTCGCTTCTCTCGTGGATCGCACAACGCCACACCATCACGATCTCGGTCTTCAAGACCGGCCACAGCAAATACACGCGCTCGGGAAGCGTTTCAAATCATTACTACGGGCGCGGCGCCGACATCTTCATCGTTGACGGTTCGCCAGTGAGTAGCAAGAACGATGCCGCCTACCGGGTCGTGCTGGAGATCGCTGGACTGGAAGGCGCTCTGCGCCCGAGTGAGCTCGGGCACCCTTTCGGTGCGGTGGGATTCCCCGGCGGTTTCACCGATGCCGATCACCGCGACCACATCCACTTCGGATTCGATTGATCGTCTGTCCGAAACTGCTGCTTGGTCGGCTACAAGTACCCGTAACCGACTCGCGGCCACGAGCCGCCATGACCGAGGAGGTTGATGTGCAGCAAGCCAGGGCACCTTGATCCACCCAGGCCGCTTCGGCGGCCGCCTAGCACCATTCCATCCAGCGGCCATGCGCCGCCAAGACCAGGAGGACGAAGCGATGAGCACGGACAAGCTAATGACAGAGATAGAGCGCCAAGAGAAGGTCTTGGCAGCTCTCCCAAGCGACTTCACGTTCCCGCTCTTTAACGCGCAGCGCGCACTCGAATCTCAGAGGAAGAGTGCCTACCGCAACACCGCTGCCGCAGGCCGAGAGATCGTCGATAACTCGATCGAAGCGGGAGCGACCCGCGTCGACGTCATCTTCCGCCAGGAGCAGGGACCTAGTGGCAAGAGGAATGTGACCGAGATCGCATTCATCGATGACGGTTCCGGAATGGTGCCCAAGATGGCCCAGTACGCACTCTCCTGGGGTGGCGGCACGCATCATGAGGACCCCGACTTCATCGGACGCTTCGGGTTCGGGTTGCCGAACGCATCGATCAACCAGGCGCGACGTGTCGACGTCTACACGAGGGTGCGTGCCGAAGACCCGGTAATGCGGGCCTACCTCGACATCGACCAGTACAAGAAAGATGGGATCCAGAAGATCGAGGATCCGCAGCCGGCGGATCTTCCCGCCTGGATTGAGGACTACATGTCTCGAAATGGCCTCGCGCTGGACCATGGGACCGTCGTCGTGTGGTCGAAGTGTGATCGGTTGTCGAAGCGGACAGCCGCCTATCTCAAAGATCACATGGTGGACGACTTCGGCGTCGTGTATCGCTACCTGCTCCGAGGAAGCGGCCAGGACACGAGCCTCTTCAAGTTCGATCTGATCGTCGAAGGGGTTCAGGTTCAGCCAGTCGATCCTCTATTTATCCATCCCTGGGGTCGCTACTACGTCCCACCGGAGGACGGTGGAGCGCAGCTGACGTTCGAGAGGTCTCTGCCCGTTGAACTAACCCGCGACGACGACACGGGGGAGGCCAGCCTGCGTCTCCTCGGCGAACCCGAGGACATAGATGAGGCTTCAGGGACGATCGGCACGATCTACGTTCGGGTGTCGCGCCTCCCCGTCGATTTCGCCGTCGGCAAGGGGACCAAAGGTAGAGATGTCTCCGATGCCAATCGTCGTTGGATGATCAGACAGCCTCGTCGGGGGATGTCTTTCGTCCGAGCCGGTCGCGAACTCCAGACAGTCGACCTGTTCCCGCGCTCGCCGTCGGATGTTGCGAGCGGGCTGGGGAGATGGCCGTTGCTCCAGTCCTACGCGTATCACTGGGGGATCGAGGTGCAGTTCGGTCCCGAACTCGACGATGCGTTTGGCATCACAAACGACAAGCAGGGCGTACGACCGATCGAGGACTTCTGGCGGGTTCTCACCGAAGCCGAGGTCGATGCCGCTGTGCGGCGCGAGCAGCGGTGGCAGACGGAGCAGAGGGATCGGACGCTACCGAAGCCTCGTCCCGACGCGGGACCGTCTCCGGCCGAACTCGCGGCGATGGCGGCCGACGCGGCTACTGGTCAGACGCGCCCGCACCTCCCGCCGCACCGTGCTGATGAGGCAGAGCAGGAGTTCGAGCGGCGGGTAAAAGCGGCCACCCCGGGTGGCACTCCCGAGGCATCGCAAGAGGCCCTAAAGGAAGAGGCCCGCGCTGCCGCCCTCGAGGAGAAGAAACGTCATCGCTATCGCGTTGATTACGTCGAGGTGCCGAGCGGTCCGTTCTTCGAGCCCAAGTGGGACGGCCCTCAGATCCTCGTCGAGATCAACAAGGAGCACCCCTTCTACCGGGTTCTCTACGGAGATCTCCTTCGCCTTCCCGGTGGCTCACGTGCCAAGGAAGCGGTCGACGTCCTCTTGATCACTCTGGCCAAAGCCGAACTCGAAGCCGAGGAGGAGATGGCGCTCTGGTACACGGCCCAGCGCAAGCAGCGTTGGAGCCCGTACCTGGAGACGGCGATCGAGGCGTTGGCTCAGCGCCTCCCGTGGTCCGAGGACTTCACGGCGGAGGCCTCCGAGGAGGTCATCGCGGCTGAAGCCGAGGAAGCCGCGCCCGAAACGCACTCGGCCGAGGCTTCATAGTTCAACTATCAAGGCTGGGCTCGGTGCCGGTCCAGGAAGCTGGCGCCGGGCCCAGGCCGTGAACTACTATCGAAACAAGCGCCGGTGCGGCGCGGCCATGAGCCGCCACGACCACCAGTCACCGCAGCGGTGCAACGACCGCTGAGGTGAATAGGAGGGTGGATGGCCACCGGTGCTTCTGGGCCGTCGCGCGTCGACGGCGCCGCTCTGATCGATTGCTTGAACGACGTACCTTCCGCGCTCGCGGTCCCGCATCGCTTGAACCGAGATCTTCGCGCCCATGTCAACGCCACGATCCCTGGTCTCCGCAACGGGATCGACGACGAGATCGTCCAGCAGACCTGGATACACCTCGTTCGCCTCGACAGGCGACGAATCCGCAGGTCGCGCGATGTCGTCGGTCTCGCGAAGTGGTTCTTGCGTTCGTACGCGGTACGAGAAGTATTCGACGGATATACCCCGCCGGGCCGGAAGAAGCGTGAACGGCCGGCTGTGGGCGAGTTGCCGCCGCTGTCGATGGATGCCGAGAGTGGGGACGGCGTCATGACCATGGCCGAGGTCTTGGACGCGTCGAGATGCTTGGGCGAGGGTGTGGACCTCTGCGACGCTGCCCTGGCTCGGGTGGCGCTTGCTCGCGCCGCGAAGACCGCTCCGCCTTTCGTCGCTCAGGCCCTCGCATTGATCTACTACGAAGGTCTGTCCAACAACGCTGCCGCAGCAAGGGTCGGGGTAGATCACAAGACGCTCGAGAGGGCGATCGCAAGCTGGGCCACTGCCCAGGGTCTTAACGTCGACGGTCCTGGGCCCGGTCTCGGCGCGCCGAAAACTGTCGCACCCCGTAGGCATAGTTCAGGTAGAAGGACGGACTGCGCCCGGCCAGTTCCGGGGAATTCGCGGTCTGACCTGGTAAGAGTGGCGTAGACCATGCCCCGGTTGGTGCAGGTGGTCCCATGATTCGGGAGGTATGCGGCGTTTGCCTGACTGGCGAGAAGACCACCTGCGACGATGGGTTGTCCGCGAACTGAAAGAGGCGGGCTTCCACTACCGACGCGGCCGAGTCATCCCCCCCGATGTGACGAAGGAAGGCATCCGACGTCTCCACCTTCGGCAACGCGTGTCTCTACTCACTCGCGCCTGGCCCTTCATCGAGGAGTGGGAGGACCTACTGATCAAGTCCTTCGCCGAGGGAACCGAGGTCTTCCCGGACGAGATCAATCCCGAGGTCGTGCAGGTCGAGACGAAAGAGCAGGCCGCGCTCTTCCGATACGCGAGCCTCCAGTGGAGTGTCCCGGTCTCGCAGGGTTACGGACGCCGCACGCGTTTTCTCGTCATGGATCGCAGCAACGACAAGCTGATCGGCATCTTCGCTCTGGGCGACCCTGTGTTCAATCTCCGAGCGCGAGACAGCGTCATCGGCTGGGATCACAAGCAACGGAGCAACCGGCTCTACAACGTCCTTGACGCATACGTCTGCGGCGCGGTCTCTCCCTACCGAGAGCTCATCGGTGGCAAGCTCGTCGCGATGGCGGCAACGTCTGATGCTGCGCTCGACTTGATCGCCAAGAAATATAGGGGAAATGTCACTGTGATCCGTAAACAGCTGAAGAGTGCGCGCCCCGTGTTGATTACGACGACGTCATCCCTCGGACGGTCGTCGATCTACAACCGATTGCGCTTCCAAGGTCGGTTGCTCTACCAGCCGGTCGGGTGGACCGAAGGGTACGGGCACTTCCAATTTTCCGAGGAGCTGTTCGATGCTCTTGTTGATTTCGCCCGCACTAGGGGCGAACTGCGAGGCAATCGCTATGGGTGCGGACCGAATTGGCGGATGAGGACACTTCGGGTCGCGCTCACGAAGCTTGAGCTCGATGATCAACTGGTGCGGCACGGAATCAAGCGGCAAGTGTTTCTTGCCCCTGTCGCGAAGAATTGGAAGGAGTACCTTCGCGGCGAACGGAAGGTCGGTCGGTGGTACCACAACGATCTCGCCGAGATAGCCGCACACTACCGGGATCGCTGGGGCGTGCCCCGTGCCTGGCGCAACCCGACCTACCTCAGTGTCGAGCGCGATACTCTCCGCCTCTCGAATGAACTAGCGAAGTGACATAGCGAGACGAACGTCGTCGCCGTGGAGCGCGCTAGCCCCCTTGACGGGTTGTGCCCTCGTCAGAATGCTCGATCGGTATCGGACGTCGAATGAGTACCGCCGCCTGATCTAGCGCTCGGCCGCACAGACCATTCGGACGTTGGCTTATTGCATGATCTCGTCGAGCGCGTTTGCGACCTGATCCTGCTGATCGGGCAAGAGGTGACCGTAGCGGTCCAGGGTCACCGAGATGCTGCTGTGACCCAGGTGCTGCTGGATTGCCTTGGGATGGGCACCTTGGGCTATCAATAGTGAAGCGCAGGTATGGCGGAGGTCGTGGATGCGCACCGATCGTGGGATGCCTGCAGCGTCGAGCGCCGGCCACCACACTCGTCGGCGGAAGTTCGGAAGCCGCAGGGGTTCGCCCTCAGGCGAGGTGAAGACGAGCGCTGCCTGGTCCTTTCTCACGTGGTCCTCGAGGTGCAGTCTCAGTTGTTCGTTTAGCGATTTCGGCAAAGCGACCTGGCGCGACTGGTGCGTCTTCGTCGTTCCGAAGTGGAGCTGTCCGTCGACGTCCGATAGCGATTCGGACACGTCCAGGCGCCGGCGCAGCACGTTGACCCGTTTCCGTCGCAGCGCCGCCGCTTCGCCCCAACGCAGCCCCGCGTACGCCAACACGTAGATCAGCGCCTTGTATTGGTCCGGTACAGCGGCCGCTACGCGCTTGACCTCGTCGGCGGAAAGGAACGACATCTCTCGCACCACCGGCCGCGGCAGCTTGACGCCGATACAAGGAGAGCGGCCGATATAGCCGGACTCGACGGCGCTACGGAAGACCGCCTGGACAAGGAAGTAGACAGAACGCACCCGGGACGGACTCATTCCAGCGTCGGAAAGCTCGCCGACGAAGCGGCGGATATCTACAGCCCTCACCTTGGCGAGGGGAACGTTCCCAAACACCGGCAGGATGTGGCTTCGGAGAAGACTGCGATATCCGGACAGCGTGCTCGGCTTGAGTCCGGGCGCGCTCGAGATCAGCCAGTCCTGCGCCCACTCGAGGAACAGCGTCTTGCCCAGAGCCGGGTCGATGTAGCTCCCCTCGTCCTTGCTCACCTCGACCTTGCGCGCGAAGCGTTCTGCTTCGTCGCGAGTACGGAAGGTCCGGCTCTTCTCGACCCGATCTGGATCGCGGTACCGCACCTGCCACGCGTGGGCGGCCTTACCGCTCGCCTTCTTGCGTGAGACCTTCCTTACGTGCGCCATCGCAAAACCCCAGGTCGCTTGCGGACTTTTTGCGGACTTTTTGCGATTTCAGGATATGACGAAGCTCTGACAAAAGTCCAGAAATAGCCTCTGACCTGCGCTTTTAGCTCGTGCCCCCGGCAGGATTCGAACCTGCGACACCAGGTTTAGGAAACCTGTGCTCTATCCCCTGAGCTACGAGGGCCTCGAGTCAGAGTCTAGTAACCGCCGTGTTTGCCACTTGTTAGGCCGCCTCTGACCGCGGTGGTGGTTACTTGCCCGCCGTGATCCTGTAGACGTCGAGGCCGCGCATGATGTCGTTCGAGTAGATGTAGGGCCCCTTGTGGAACTTCGACGACCACGAGTCGCCGCCTTCGGGGATGAACCAGCCGAGCTCCTTCACCCCGTTCCCGGTGGAGCCGAAGGTCGCGCCGACCTTGTTCGTGATGTCGAGGTAGCGGGTGCCCGCTGAATACCAGGAGATAGCCAGCGTCTTTCCGTCCGGGGAGATGTCGAAGACGTGGGAGGTGCAGGAGGCGGGACCGCCCTGGTCCTCGGACGCGAACACGACCTCGCCGGGTTCGTAGATCCCGCGTAGCACGAGCCCGCGGCCCTGGACGATCTCGTAGAAATACAGCGCGCCGCCGGGGCACGGGTAGGGGGCGCCACCGGCCGCTTCGTCTCCGACGACCACCCACTTCGAGTCCGGTGTGAACTTGGCGTCGTGCGCCAGGTAGCACCCGGGACAGCCGGTCGCACCAAGCAGCACCGGGTTCTCAGGGTCGCTCGTGTCGTAGAGGTGGACCGCCGTGCGAGCCGCGGTGACCATCATCGAACCGTCTTTGTTGAACGAGACATCGTGCGGAGAGTGCGTCGGGTTCAGGACCGACTTCACCAGCTTCGGCTTCGCCGGGTTCTTGATCGACCAGATCTGGATCTCTCCCGGCTTCGCCTGGTCCGAATCCGAGTTGTAGACATACGGCGCTTTGGGGTGGGCGGTGACGTTGTGGGAGCCTCGTGGGATCTCCGCGACCCCGATCGGCTTCGGCTTGAGCGGGTTCGAGATGTCGATCGTCATAAAGCCGAGCTTGCCGACCATCAGGCAGCTGTCGGGCCCTCCGGCCGAGTCCGCCGCCATGATCGCCGTCTTCAGGTCGTGGCTCAGTTGGACGTCGCCCTGGTTGAGGTTGCACGGGAGCTTCGCGACGATCTTCGGCTTCGCGGGGTTGTCGACGTTGACCACATTGAGGCCTCCCGGCGGACCGTCGCTGCCGACGGTTCGGGACGTTACGAAGCCATATTCGTGCCCCTTGATCGTCGCGAACTCCATGTCGGTACCCGAGCCCGTCGGCAGGTTGGCGATCAGCTTCAGCCCTTCGCCTTCCCCCTTGAGCGGGGCGGAAGCGGGGCCCGCGCCGGCGCTCGACCACAGTGATGCGAGCAGCAGCACGGCCGAACCGAGAGCCAGCTCTTTCGTTCTCATGGCAGGGACTTTTCGACCCCGGCATCACGTTTCCTGCGGAGGCTCGCCCAGGATGATGGCCGGTCGGCGGCGGTGTTCTGGGACCGGGAACCTACGGCTGGACGTAGCTCGCCCGGCACAGAAGGAAACCTTTTCGGCGCCTCGGTCGTCCATACTTTGCGTCTTCAAGAGAATTGGGGGGCGGGGCTGGTTACGCGGGGCAACAGCATGAGGAGGGGCCGCGGCGGCGCGCCGACTAGGAACTCCGCTCGTGGACGCTTCTGCAGGCGAGCGTTCGCCGTCGCTGCGTGCTCTCTGTCGATGCTGTTGCCGGCTGCTCCCGCGACCGCGCAGGAGGGCGTGCAGGTCGCGATCGTGGTCGGGTTCGAGAACCGATACGTGGAGGGCCGCTGGCTTCCGGTGTCGGTGACGGTCGAATCTCCCCAGGCGATCTCGGGGGACCTCGAGGTCTCGTACGAGAATCCCGACCAGTCGCTGTCCCTGCACACGATGCCGATCGAGGTCCCGGGTGGAGGACGCAAGCAGTTCGATCTGGTGATGCCGGCCCCCGCGGCGCCGCAACAGATCGCCGCTCGGATCGTCTCCGAGGACGACGTCCTGGGGGTCGATGCGGAGGCCCCACTTCGTGTGGCCAACGCGGATCTGGTTGGCGTCCTGGGGACGGCGGTCCCGCCGGCGATGGAGGGGATCGTGGCGGAGCCCGCCTTGGTGGACATGATCCCGACGACGCTGGTCCCGGAGCAACTGAGTCTCGGGGCGTCTGCCCTGGGACCTCTTTCTTACGTCGCGGCGGATGACGACGCGATCGACGCACTGGCGCCGGACCAGCTCGATGCTCTTTGGGGCTGGGTCGCCACCGGCGGTCGGCTGCTCGTCGGTTCTGAAGGGTTTGACCCACAAGGCGGGACACTGCGGGTTGGCGGCAGGGCCGTCGAGCCTCAGCGCCTCCTGGCGGACGGCCGCCTGGGGATCGACGAGAGCGGTCTCGGCGAGACCATCCTCGCGGCAGGAGATCTACCCAACCTGCCGCGTCGCGTCTTCGAGGCGGCGCTCCGGGCGGCCCCGTTGCGCGGCTCGAACGGAGCAGACGAGTTCTTCAACGACTTCGGCCCGTCGCCCGAGGGCGAGCTGATCCGAGCCACGCGAGGCGATGACTTCCAACTCGGTTGGTTCGTCGGGTTCCTCGTGATCTACCTGGTGATCGTGGGCCCGCTCAACTATCTCGTGCTGAAGCGCCGCGGCCGCAAGGAGCTTCTCTGGGTGACGATCCCGTTTTTCGCCCTGGCTTTCAGCGGCGTGGCGTACGGCCTCGCTCGTGGTTCGCGCGGGGGTCTCGTTGCCAAGACGGCGGGGATCGTGTTCGCCTCTGAGGACGGTGGTCATGGTCACAGCGTCGCCACCGTCTCGTCGGGCACCGGGGGCACCCGCACCTTCACCTTCCCAACGAAGGCCGCGGTGGCACCGCCGTTCCTGTCCTCGTTCGGCTCCAACCAGACGGGCTCCACCCGGATCACGAGCAGGGGCGCCGAGGTCGCCATCGAAACCGCACCCTTTTCCGCCCATGCCGCCAGAGGGACGATCGAGGACTTCGATGGTTTCGTCGAAGCGACGATCCGCCCGGCCCCGGGAGGCGCTGCGTACGAGGTGACGAACCGGACTCCCTACGAGCTGAGGCAGGTGACGATCCTCAACAGCGGCGTCCCCACCTTCACCGACGACCTCTCCCCAGGTGAGACCGCTCGAGGTCTCCTCGATGTGGAGCCTCCGCGGCGGCGGGTGATGTTCAGGGGTGGGGTGATCCCCGGCGGAGTTCGGCGTGCCTTGACCGCGGAGCTGCGCGAGCTCCTTGGTCCGAGCTTCTTCAGCCGTCCCGTCGTGATCGCAGACGTCCAGAAGTACCAGCTCGGCATCGAGCTGGAAGGAACCGACCAGGGAGTGGCGGGCCGGATGATGGTCGCGTCTCCTGTTTCGTACGACGATCCCGGCGGCGAGCTTCGGGGTGTCGGCGCCGGCAGCACGAGCATCGTCGCCACCGACGGCGAGATGCCGCCCTACAACGTGAACGCGCTGGCTCTGGAGGGCTTCCAGGAGGCCGTCTTCAGCTACCAGCCACCCGCGGCGCTCGATCTGGACGCGATCACCGGCGGCAGGGTCTCCTTCGTGACGTCGGGGCCTCGTCACGTTCTCGAGACCTACAACTGGAGGACCGAGCGGTGGGTGGAGATCCAGGCTCCGCGGATGCCGGGGTCGGGTGGACCGCGCGGAGGCGACTTCGCCGGCGTTACAGCACTGGACGCGTCGAGCTTCTCCGAGAGCGGGGAGGCGTACTTCCGCCTGCGACCGAACCGGCACCCGTTCACCGAGATATATCGCTTCGAGGTCGAGCCGGTGACGCGGTGAGCGCGCTCGCCGCGCCCGATGCGGCTGTGGATGTGACGTCGGACTCGCCCGCCGCGGTCGAGACGATCGCGCTGCGCAAGACGTATGGCTCGCTCGTCGCGATCGACCACCTCGACCTTCGCGTCCCCGTCGGGACCATCTATGGGCTGATCGGGCCGAACGGCGCCGGAAAGACGACGGCGTTCTCGGTGCTGTCGACCCTGCTGTCGCCCTCTTCCGGGGCCGCGGCCGTGCTGGGCGTCGACCCCGTGCGCGATCCGCAGGAAGTGAGGAGGGTGCTGGGGTACATGCCCGACTTCTTCGGCGTATACGACGACGTCAAGGTGCACGAGTATCTGGATTTCTTCGCCGCCGCATATCGCGTTCCCGTGGCCAAGCGGAAGACGATCGTCTCCGAGCTGCTCGAGCTCGTCGACCTGTCTCACAAGTCGGAGTCTTTCGTCGACTCTCTGTCGCGCGGGATGAAGCAGCGACTTGGGTTGGCGCGCGCCCTCGTGCACGACCCTCAGGTGTTGATACTCGACGAGCCGGCCTCCGGGCTCGACCCGCGCGCTCGCGTGGAGCTGCGCGAGCTGATGCTCGAGCTGCAGCGGATGGGCAAGACCGTGTTGATCTCTTCCCACATCCTGTCGGAGCTGGAAGAGGTCTGCACGTACATCGGGATCCTCGAGGCCGGGCGCCTGCTCGTACAGGGCCGCCCCGGGGATATCGCGGCTTCCAGCCAGGGCGGTCGCAACTACCGGGTCCGGTTGGCGCGCGCCGAACAGGCCGCGCAGACGAGAGCGATCCTTCAGGAGCAAGAGGGCGTGACGGCGGTCGAGGCGGACGACGCGATCTGCACCTTCTTCATGCAGGGGGACGACGACGCGGCCGCGGCCATGCTGGGCGCGCTGGTCCGCAGCGGCGTGTCCGTGATCGAGTTCACCGAGACACGAACCGGGCTCGAGGACCTCTTCATGAAGGTGACCAAGGGGATCGTCCAATGATGATCAACCCGGTTCTGGGGCGCGAGATCAAGGAACGTATGCGCTCGCGGCGTGCCGTCGTCATGTTGATCGCGTTCCTCACCTTGCTCGCGGTCATCCTCTATCTCACCTACCGCGGCGGCCTGATGATGATGGACGATCGCTTCAGCCCGTTCGCGGGCAACACCGCGTCGCTCGGGAGAGTCATGTTCGAGTGGTTGCTGTTCTTCCTCGTGATGTTCGTTGCCTTCATCGCGCCCGGTGTTGCCGCCGGCAGCATCGTGGGAGAGCGCGAGCGCCAGACCCTCCATCCGCTCCAGGTGACCCTGTTGACGCCCCGGTCGATCGTGCTCGGGAAGCTCGGCGCGTCGATGGCCTACGTCACGCTGCTGGTCGTGGCAACGGCCCCCTTGTTCGCGGTGCCTCTGGTGTTGGGTGGCGTCAGTCCGTGGCAGGTGCTGCGCGGCTTCGTCGTGATCCTCGCTCTGGAGATCGCGCTCGCGTCGATGGCGATCTACATGTCGGCCGTGGCCAAACGCGTGCAGTTCGCGATTGTCGCGGCCTACGGTCTGGCGCTCTTGCTGCTGGTCGGCACGGTGGTCATCTTCGGGGCGGAGGTGCTGTGGCGCTCGCAGCAGACCCCCAACGCCGACGTGTCACAGGAGGCGTTGTCGGTGTACCTCAACCCGGTGGTCGCGATGGCGGACGCGGTGACGGATACCGCTGGGACGTCGTTGCCCACGCCGCTGTCGGCACTCGGCTCCTATACCCGCCAGCGTCAGCTCTCGTCGGTCGAGCGACGCGGAGAGGTTGGCATGGTCGGGCGTGGCGTGGTGGTGGAGGACTTTCCTCCGCGCGGCGGACGGGTGCCGGAACGCGTCTTCGTCGGGCCGGGAAGCGATGTCGTGATCGAGGGGCAACCGGGCTTCCAGGGGTTCGCCAACCACCAGCGACGGGGCAGCGAGTTGCCCGCGATCAGGATGTGGATGATCCACGTTGCGTTCCTCTTGTGGGTCAGCTTCGGCGCTCTGTGGCTGGCTTCGATCCGACTGAGGACGCCTGTGGTGAAGATCGTTTCGGTCAGGCGAAAGAAATGAGACCACCGCGGCTCCACGCTGCTCTGGAGACCTGGCTCGCCCAGGTGCGCCGGCGCGTGCGCGTGCGGCGCGGGTTGCTGTGGATGACTGCGGGAGCCGTGGCTTGGGGCGGGGCCGGTGCCGGAGTGATGTTGCTCGCGCGGGTCCGTCCGCTTGGGTGGGAGGAAGAGGTCGTTCTGGTGTCACTTCCCCTCGCCCTGATGGTGCCGTTCCTCGCAGGAGCACTGCAGAAGCTCCCGTCGGAGTTGGTGGCGCGGGCGGCCGACCGCGATCTGGCCGCTGCGGACCGGCTCGGGACGGCGGTCGAGTTCGCGGGGGGAGACGGCGCAGCCCTGGCCGCGCATCAAGCGGCCGATGCGGCGCGCTACGCGATCGCCCATGACCCGAGACGGGCCGCGCCGCTCCGGGTCCCACACCGTCGGATCTGGATGGCGGCAGGGCTGGCGGCGGCGGTGGCGTTGCTGGCCTTCGTCGAGAACCCGATGGACGCGGTGCTCGAGCGGCAGGCGGCTGAGCGCAAGCTGCTCGAGCAAGCTGCCCAGGACGTCGAACGAGGCGCGCGCGAGGTAGACGCTGCGCCCATCGCGGAGGAACAGAAGCGCGAGCTCGTAGAGGAGCTGGATCAACTGGCGCGAGAGCTACGCGATGCGGCCTCGATCGAAGAGGCGTTGAAGGAGCTGTTGCAGGCGCAGCGGCGGCTCGCGGCGATGCAGGACGGCGACCACATCGCGACGAAGACCCTCACGAGCAGCTTCGAGAGGTCGCTGGAGAACGATCCGCTGGCGCCGGGCCTGTCCGGCAGCGCGCAGGAGCAGCTCCGAGAGCTAGCCGCCAAGATGGACCAACTCGGCGCGGGAGAACGCAACGCCGCGGCCGAGAGGTTGCAACAGCTGGCGGAATCCGTCCAAGCGATGGACCCCGAGCTCGCCGCGGCTCTCGCCGCCGCCTCCACCGCCCTCTCGGACGGTGGAGACCCAGAGGCGCTGGCCGACGCCGCCAGCGCGCTGGCGGCAACGCTGGGCGCGATCGCGGCGCAGGAATCCGTCGCTGCCTCCGCCGCCAGTCTCGGCGCCCTCGGCGATCAACTGGCCGCGGCTCAAGCCGCGCTCGCGCAGGCGGGCCAGGGTCAGGGTCAAGCCGCCGGCGAGGGCGAGGGAGCCGGCGCAGGCCAGGGTCAAGGTCAAGGGCAGGGCCAGGGCGCGGGCGGACAGAACCAGGGCACCGGCGTGGGCGCGGGCGGAGCGGCCGGGACGAATGCGAACAGCGCGACCGGTGCGACCGGCGGCGCGGCGCAGCCCGATGGCACCGGGCGGAACGCCTCCAAGCCCAGCGACGACGCTCCCATCTTCGATCCGATATTCGGAGACGAGATCGCGGAGCGGCTGCGCGTCGGCGGCAACAACCAGGGCGGTCGCGACACGGAGCTGGGTACGCAGATCGGAGCCGGCCGCGATGGCCACATCCTCATCCCCTACAGCTACGTCTATCCGGAATGGTCCGCGCGCGCGGCGCGCACCGTGGACACGCTTGCCATCCCCGCGTCGCTGCGCTCGTTCGTGCGCGCTTACTTCCGTTCTCTCGCTCCCAAGGAGACTTCATGACGCAAGAGGCAGCCGGTGTCGGCGCGGTGACGCCGGAGCGGTACCAAGCTGCGGCTCACGCCGTCGAGGCCGAGGTCCGCAAGATGATCGTGGGCCAAGACAAACTGATCCGCGAGGCGATGGTCTGCTTGCTCGCCGAGGGTCACGCTTTGATCGAGGGGGTCCCCGGCCTCGGCAAGACCATGCTGTTGCGGACCCTCGCCGACGCGCTGGACCTCGAGTTCTCGAGGATCCAGTTCACGCCGGACCTGATGCCCGCCGACATCGTGGGGACCCAGATCTTCAAGGAGGACGAGGAGGGACGCCGGAGGTTCGAGTTCGCGCAAGGTCCGTTGTTCGCGAACCTCACGCTCGCCGACGAGGTGAACAGGGCGACGCCCAAGACGCAGTCCGCTCTCCTGGAGGCGATGCAGGAGAGAGCCGCCACCGTCGCGGGCGAGACGCGCCCGATGCCCCGGCCGTTCTTCGTGATGGCGACTCAGAACCCGATCGAGATGGAGGGCACCTATCCGTTGCCCGAAGCTCAGCTGGATCGGTTCCTTCTGAAGATCCTGGTCGAGCCCCCTGAGCCGGCAGACCTGGTCTCGATCTTGGAGCGCACCACGACGGGCTACGAGCCCAACGTCGAGCGTGTCTTGGACGCCGCGACGCTGCGGCGGATGATCGCGCTCACTCGCGAGGTCCCCGTGGCGACTCATCTCGGGCGCTACGTCGCGACGCTCGTGGCGGCCACCAACCCCCAGCGACCCGAGGCACCTCCCATCATCCGTCGCTACGCACGGTTCGGATCGAGTCCGCGCGGGGCACAGGCGCTCGTGCTGGGGGCGAAGGTGAGCGCGCTCCTGGACGGCCGCCTGAACGTTGCAGAGGAGGACGTCGTAGCGGTGGCACGCCCAGCCCTGCGTCACCGGCTGATCCTTTCGTACGAGGCTCTCGCCGACGGCGTCGCTCCCGACGCGCTCGTGGACGCGGTCCTCGATCACGTGCCGTCTCCGGTGAAGGAAGTGGAAGCGCTCGGATGAGAGCCGTCAGAAGTGCTGCTCGAACCTGAGTTGCTGTCGCGCCTCGAGCGTCTGTCCCTTGCCACGCACGCGAGGACGGCGGGCGCCTACCCCGGCGCGCACCGCAGCAAGCGCCTCGGCAGCTCCGTCGACTTCGCGGACTGGCGTGCCTACGTCCCGGGCGACGATTTCCGCCGTATCGACTACCAGATCTACGCGCGGCTCGACCGTCTGCTCGTGCGCCTCTACGAGGCAGAGGACGAGGTCTCGTTGCAGATCGTGCTCGACGCCACCTCGTCGATGGGCTTCGAGGACAAGTTCGAGACGGGAGCGCGGCTGGCCGGGGCACTGTCTTATCTCGCGGCACTGCACGGCGACCGCGCCCGGGTGTGGGTCGTGGATGCGCACGGGATCAGGCCGAGTCCGTGGGCGCGGTCGCGCGATTCGTCGATCGCGCTGTTCGGGTGGCTCGAGCAGATCGAGCCTGGGGGCCGCTGCGACCTCCCCACCGCGCTGAAGCGGTTCGCGAGTGCGGGTGGTCTCCGCGGCGTCACCGTTCTCATCAGCGACCTCCTCACGGACGAGTGGGAGGCGGTGTTGCGGAGGCTCACGTCTCCGGGCGCCGGCGGCGCGCTCCTGCAGGTGCTGTCGCCTGCGGAGATCGACCCACAGCTGCGCGGCGACCTCTTGCTGGTCGACTCGGAAGCCGGTGCGACCGTCGAGGTATCGGTGTCGGACCAGGTGCTCAGGCAGTATCGCCAGCGCACGCAAGACTGGCTGCGGCGCGTGCGCGAGACCTGTCGGCGGCGCGGTCTTCACTACGAGCTCGTTGCTCCCGACGACGACCTCGGCTCCTTGCTGATGGTGCGGCTGCGCGAGGGAGGTCTCGTCCGCTGATGGACGGTCTCCTCGCCCCCGCCGCGCTCGTGTCAGGGTTGCTGGCGGTCCCGATCCTGATCACCTACATGCTCAAGGCGCGCCGCCCGAGGAAGGTGATCCCGTCGACCTTTCTATGGGACGCCGCCACGAAGAACGTCGCTGCGAGCCGTCCCTGGGACCGTATCCGCTCGAGCGTCCTGTTGATCTTGCAGCTCCTGCTGCTGGGCGCCCTCGTGCTCGCCCTTGCGCGGCCCTATCGTGCGGCGCCGGGGGTGGCGGGCGATCACCTCGTGTTGGTGATCGACGCATCCGGGAGCATGGCGGCGACCGACCATGCTCCCTCGCGCATCGGCGCGGCGCAGGCCGAAGCTCTTCGACTGATCGAGACGATGGAGGCAGGGGCCACGGTCAGCGTGGTGGCGGCGGACCAGCGACCTCGGGTGCAGATCTCCTCTACCGCCAGCCGGGACCAAGCGCGGCGCGCGGTGGACGCGGTCGCCCCTACGGAAGCCGAGGCCGATTTCGCCGAGGCCTTCCTTCTCGCCGAAAGCTTGGAGACGCCCGGGCATCCCGCGACTATCGCGCTGGTCACGGATGGAGGGCTGTCTCCGGAGGAACGCGAACTGATCCCGCCGGGAACCGTGGTGCGCTCTGTCGGCCGCTCCGCCGCCAACGTGGCTGTGTCGGCGCTCGAGGTCGGCGACGGGCCGACGGGGTTCCGCGCCTTCGTTCAGGTGCACAACTTCTCGTCGTCGACCGAAGTGGTCCAGCTCTCGGTCGAGGTGGACGACGTGGAGTTGGCCGATGCATCGATCGAGGTGCCCGCCCGCGGTACGGCCGAGCGCGGGTTCGACCTCGGCCCCCAAAGCGGCCGCGTCGTTGCGTCGATTGAGAGGCAAGACGAGTTGCCTCAAGACGACGCTGCCTATGCGGTGTTGGAGCGGTCTGCGCCGCGCCGCATCCTGTTGGTGAGCGAGGGCAACTTCTTCCTCGAAGCCCTGCTGGCTCAGATTCCGGGCGCGGAGGTCGAGGTGCGGTCCGCGACGAGCGACGGCTCGGGGTTCGACCTCGTCGTTTACGACCGGGCCGTGGTGCCCGACAAGGTGAAGGCCCCTGCTCTGTTCATCGCGCCGAAGGTGCCGCCGCGCGGTGTCGATCCGCGAGGTTCGATCGCGGAGCCTCAGATCACCTACGTGGCGAGTGACGACCCACTGCTCGAGCAGGTGGATCTGTCGGAGCTCGCGATCGCGCGAACGGCAGACGTGCGCGTCCCGGGAGCTCGCACGATCATCGGCTCGAACGATGCGCCCCTCGTCGCCACCTGGACCGACGGGAGCGTCCGGCGGGCTTACATCGGGTTCGCCTTGCACGAGAGCAACCTCCCGCTGCAGGTCGCCTTCCCGATCTTCGCCGACCACCTCCTGTCGTGGCTGACGGGATCCGAGGCGCCATCCGCACGGTACGCGGGCGAGCGCATCGAGGTGGCTCCTCTTCCCGGTACGAGCGTCATCGAGGTCGCCATACCGGGCGGCCGCGGCGAGCGACTCCTCCCGGGGCAAGCTCTCGAAGAGACCTCCCGCGCCGGCTTCTACACGTTCACCTTCTTGAAGGATGACGACGTGATCGGCCAGCGGACGGTCGCGTTGTCGTTCCCTCCGGCAGAGTCGGATCTCACGCCACGAGAGGTGGCGGCGCCTCCGGACGCGGAGCGACCAGGGCTGACGCGCACCGCCCGGCATCCTGTGGTGGCGTGGGTCCTCGCAGCCGCCCTGCTGTTGCTGTTGGTGGAGTGGTGGTGGGGCCACGGGCGGCCGGGCGCGCCGCGCTTCCGGTGGTGGCCCCCCACGGAGCGGCGCCCCGCGTGAGGTTCGCGCAGCCCCTCTGGCTCATCGCTCTCGCGGCGATCCCGCTGCTGTGGGTCATCCAGAGGCGCGGGATCTCTGCCGTGTCGCGCCGCCAACGAACCGTCGCCTCGGTCGTGCGCAGTGTGATCGTGGCCGCGATCGTCCTGGCGCTCGCGGGTCTCGCTGTGGTCCTGCCCGAGAGGAGCCTCGCGACGATCTTCGTCGTCGATGTCTCGGACAGCGTCGGCGCGACCGGCCGCAGCAAGTCCGAGACCTTCGTCCGCGAAGCGCTGGCGGCGAAGCCTCCCGAGGCGCTCGCCGGCGTCGTCGCGTTCGGCGGCGACGCGCGGGTAGAGATGACTCTCCAGGACGAGCCGGAGCTGATCTCGATCGCTAGCCGTCCCGATCCGTCCCACAGCGACGTCGCTCGCGCGTTGCGCCTGGCGGCAGCTTTGATGCCCGACGGGGGCCGCAGGCGCATCGTCTTGATCTCGGACGGACGTGAGAACGCGGGCGACGCGCGCCTGGAGGCGGAGTCGCTCCACGCGCGCGGCCTACGCGTGGATTCGGTCGCCATCGAGGGAACCTCCGGTCTCGACGCGGCGGTCGTGGAGATCGACGCTCCGTCTCGGGTTCGGGTTGGTGAATCCTTCGATGTGGAGGCGACGCTGTCGTCGAACGCCGCTCTCGAAGCGCAGGTGACCCTTCGCAGGGGGAGCAAGGTCGTGCAGCGACGCGCGCTGTCGTTGCAACCGGGTCAACGCAGGATCCGCTTCGGTGGTCGGGCGTCGCGGCCCGGCTCGCTCACCTACTCACTCGAGGTCCGCAGCGGCGAGGACTCGGTGCCCGAGAACGATGCCGCCGCCGCGCTCGTGCTGGTGGGGGGCAAGGCGAAGGTAGCGATCGTCGAAAGCTCTCCCGGCGAGGGGGCTGCGCTCGAGACCGCCTTGAAGGCGCGCGACCTGGTCGTCGAGCGCGTTCCGATGGCGCGCTTCCCCGGCGGCGAGGAGCTTGCGGCGCTCGACTCGATCGTGCTGGTAGACGTCCCTGCCGGAGCCCTGACCGACGCCCAGGTAGGCGCGCTAGAGGGATTCGTGCGCGACCTCGGCAACGGTCTCGTCACCGTCGGCGGCGAATCGTCGTGGTCGCTGGGTGACTACCGCGGGTCCGAGCTCGAGGCCTTGTTGCCGCTGAACAGTGACATCAAGGACCCCAGGAGGAGGCCGGCGATCGCGCAGGTGCTCGCGATCGACACCTCCGGGAGCATGTCGGCCTGTCACTGCAACCCGGAGGGCGCGGGCATGCGCGAGGAAGGAGGCGTCAACAAGACCGACATCTCTCGGTCGGCGGCGGCGCGAGCGGTCGAGGCGCTGACACAACAGGACGAGGTAGGCATCCTCGCTTTCAACACACGCTCGCGCTTCGTCGTCCCGCTGGCGCAGCTGCCGCCGGACGACGTGGTGCGCGAGGGACTGGAAAGCCTGCAACCGCGGGGCGGCACGAACATCCCGCAAGCTCTGCGGGCGTCGGTCGAGGCTCTCAAGGCGTCGAAGGCGTCCTTGAAGCACATCGTCATGTTCACCGACGGCTTCACGGATCAGAAGAGCCTGGTTCCCGCGGCGCGCTGGGTGCGCAAGCAGGGGATCACTCTGTCCGTCCTCGCGACCGGCGAGGGTACCGGTGACGAGCTGGCGCGGATGGCGGATGCGGGCGGCGGGCGCTTCTACGAGGGCCGCAACCTGCACGAGATCCCCGAGCTCTTGATGAACGAGGTAGTGATCGCGACGAGGCGTTACGTCAACGAGGGCATCTTCTATCCCAAGATCACCGGCTCCTCGGCCGCCACCGACCCGCTCAGGAGGACCCCGCCCCTGCTCGGGTACATCGGCACGTCTCCGAAAGCCTCTGCGTCGGTTCTCCTCGCGGGCGGGAAGTACGACGACCCCTTGTTGGCGACGTGGCGGACGGGGCTCGGCGTGGCGTCATCGTGGACGTCGGATGCGAAATCGCGCTGGGCCCGGCGCTGGGTCGATTGGGACGGTTTCGCAGACTTCTGGTCGTCCGTCGTGCGCGAGACCCTTCCGGCTGCGGCCCGCCCCGGCTTCTCCGCGCAAGCCACGGCGGGGCGCGCCGGGATCGACATCACGGTCGAGGCGGAGCGAGAGATTCCGGAGGGCACGACCGCAACTGCCCGCGTCGTTGGACCGGACGGCAGCAGCGATCGGATCGAGCTCGGTCGCTCGGGCTTGTCCGCGTTCTCGGGCACCGCGCCCTCGGGCGCCGCGGGGACGTATCTGGTGTCGGTGGCTTTGGAGGATGACGGCCAGGAGCTTTATCGCGAGACGGTGGGCGCGGTGCAGTCGTACTCGCCGGAGTACCAGCCGGGGCCCGCGGATCAGACGTTCCTGCGCGAGGTCGCGAGCCTGGGAGGCGGACGCTACGGCATCCAGCCCGCCAACGCCTTCGATCCCGGACTGCCTTCGGGGCGCAGGACCGTCGAGGTGACCTCGTGGCTGGTTCTGCTCGCAGCGTTGCTGTTCCCGCTCGACGTCGCGTTGAGACGGATCATCATCACGCGCGACGAGATCGCAGCAGTCCAGGCGTGGAGGCCCAGCTTCTGGCGGGACCGCGCCGGCGATCCCTTCGCTCCTCAGCAGACCCACGTCGGCGGGCTCTTGACGAGGAAGCGTGCGACGCGGGTGAGACCGAGGGCCGGAGCCGAGACGGTGCGGGCTCCGGGCGCCGCGGACGCGGCACCTCCCCCAGAACCAGCACCTGCCGCCGAACCGGCACCGAGCGCCGCGGGCTCCGCGCCGCGGGCACCGTCTCCACCGGCCGCTCCCGCCGCGGACGACACGTCGCACGTGTCGGGACTCCTCGAGCGCAAGCGCCGGCTGCGCGGCGATTGATCACTCGTCTCGGCGATGTGTAGGTCTCTTCAACGGCCGCCGCCTTTAGGGTGACCGGATGCCAGAGCGGCTCGTTGTCATCGGTGGCGACGCCGCGGGTATGGCGGCCGCCTCACAGGCGCGCAAGCGGCGGGGGCCGGACGACCTCGAGATCCTCGCTTTCGAGCGCGGCAACCACACCTCTTATTCCGCCTGCGGGATCCCGTACTACGTGGGTCACGTCGTCGAGGACTTCCAAGACCTGATCGTCCGCACCCCGGAAGAGTTCCGCAACAAGCAGTCGATCGACGTGCGGATACGTCACGAGGTCACCGAGGTCGACCTCGGTGTCCGGACCGTGCACGTTCGCGACCTGGACAACGAGCGGGAGTTCACCCAGCAGTTCGACCGGCTGGTTGTCGCGACGGGCGCGACGCCGCTGCGTCCGCGGCTCGACGGCTCGGATGCGACCGGGATCTTCGGCGTGCAGGTCCTTGACGACGGTCTTGCGATCGAGCAGTTCCTCCACAATGAGGACCCGAAGCGGGCGGTGGTTGTCGGCGGCGGCTACGTCGGCCTGGAGATGGCGGAGGCGTTGGTCGAGCGCGGCCTAGATGTCACGCTGGTGGAGCGCGCTCCGCACCCGATGTTGACCCTGGACGAAGACATGGGCGGGCTGGTGACCGATGCGCTCACGGCGATCGGTGTGGAGGTGCGTGTCCGCGAAGGGGTCACCGGGTTCGTCTCCGACGGCGGGTTCGTCACCGGCGTCGCAACCGACCGGGGCACGATCGACACCGATCTCGTCGTGCTGGGTCTGGGGGCGCGCCCGAACTCCGAGCTCGCACAACGGGCCGGGATCCCGATCGGACCCAGTGGCGGGATCAAGGTCGATCGCAGGATGCGAACCGAGGTCGACGGTGTGTGGGCCGCGGGCGACTGCACCGAGAAGTTCCACCTCGTCTCGCGGAAACCAGTGACGATCGCTCTCGGCACGCATGCCAACAAGGAGGGTCGCGTCGCCGGCATCAACATCGGGGGCGGGTACGAGACGTTCCCAGGTGTAGTGGGGACCGCGGTCACCAAAGTTTGCGGGATCCAGATCGCACGGACGGGGCTGAAAGAGGACGAAGCCGCGGCGGCGGGCTTCCGCTACGTCAGCGCGACCGTCGACTCCACCACGAGAGCCGGTTACTTCCCTGGCGCGGCGCCCATAAAGACGAAGCTCATCGTCGAGCTCAACTCCGGAAGGCTGCTGGGCGCGCAGATCGTCGGCAAGGAGGGGGCCGCGAAGCGGATCGACGTTCTCGCGGCGGCTCTATGGAACGAGATGACGGTGGACGAGATGCTGAACATGGACCTCAGCTACGCCCCGCCCTTCGCCCCCGTGTGGGACCCGGTTCTCATAGCGGCGCGCAAGGCGTGGGAGAAGGTCGAGGACAACCTGCGTCGGTAGCGCCCGTGGGCTACACGAAGATCGCGATCAGGTACCCCATGCTGAGCGCAAGGCCGGCGAACAGGTGCAGCATGATGTTCTTGGCCATCCCGTCCATCAGCTCGTACGGGCTCTCGTAGTGTGACGTGAGTGCCTTGTGGACCTTCAGCGCGAGCGGGATCGTTCCGAGGGCGAGGAGCGTCCATATCGGCATGATGCCGGTGAGGGCTCCTATCGCGATCAACGCGAACGCCACGACCACCGAGGCTGCATAGCCCTTGATGATCGCCTCCTTCGGCAGCCTCACAACGATCGTCCGCTTGCCGGTCTTAGCGTCGGCAGGCTTGTCCGGCACCTGGTTCACGTAGAGCACGAGCATGATGAAGATCGCAACCGGAAGAGAGGCGTAGAACGCTTCGAACGTCAGTCGCTGAGCTATCACGAAGTAGGTGCCCAGGACCATGATAGGGCCGAAGCCGAGCGCAACCGCGATCTCGCCGACCCCCCTGTGCACGAGCTTCAATGGCGGCGCGGTGTAGAAGATGGAGAGGAAGACGCCGGCGATGCCGATCCAGAGAAGCTCGATCCCCCTGGTCGCTGTGAGGTAGAGACCTATCCCGATGCCGACGGCATAACAGGCGATCGAGACCAGCCGCATGGTTCTCAGGCTGACCAGCCCGTACTGGATCATCCGCGAGCCACCGCTGAACATGGTCGGGTTCGCGTTCGCCGTATCCGCTCCGCTGGTGGCATCCGACACGTCGTTAGCGACGTTGAGCCCGAGGTGGATCGCGGAGCCGCCCAGCAACGCCAACGCGAACAACCACCACGCCGAGAACCCGTCGTTGCGCGCGACCATCGCACCCAGCAGGATCGGTACGAAGGTCGCCGTTAGGAACGGGACGCGGGTCGCAAGGAAGATCAGCCAGCCCAACGACATCTTCGTCTTGACGGGCTCGCCACGTTCCTCGCTGAGCTTCTGCATGTAGCGATGAGCAGACGGAACGCTTCGCTCGCACAGTTCGAAGAAGTGGAGCCGGTCCTCGTCCCAGCCGTGGGTTCGTTCCGGCTTGACCTCCAGTGACCCGTTCACCTTGGTCACCTTGCCCCACACGCTGACGTAGCGGCGCTGGTCGTAGCCGACGCCGGGGTAAGGCCGCACGTGGCTGAAGGTCACGTTCACCTCGGCCCCCTCGCGCGGCTCGACCGGCACCTTCGGCCGCTCGAGCCGGATCGTGCCGCTTGCGGCGTCGGCTCTGAAATCCGCAGCCACGTTGATCGGGTATCCGTCGTCGCCCACGTACGCGATGACGGCATGGGAGAACGTCGAGATGTCGTCGAACAGGTCCTTCACAGTCGAGGTCGCCATCTACGCCGCCACCTCTGCTGTGAACGTCTGCGGGGGCAGGTCGGTCCTTCCATCGCGCCAGATCAACCCACGTCGCGGGGTTACCTCGATGATCGACCGCTCCCAGAACAGTGGCATCGCGAACCGCTTCTTGATGAGGTCCTTGATGATCGGCTCCTTCGCGATCCAAAGATCTCCGATGCGACCTTCCCAACCCGAGTGGAGGTCGTCCTCGATGATCCGCGCGTCGCCTTGGATCGTGGCGCGACGGAAGGGCTCGACCGCTGCCGCCACGGGATCGGTGATCGTGAGCGAGACGCGCGGGTTCTTCTTCATGTGCTCCAGCTTCCTCGAGAACAACACGCTCGACGTCATATAGATGAGGTTGCCGTCGTAGAGCGGGATCAACGGGTACGTCACCGGGCGGCCCTTGGGGTCGACCACGGTCAGCTCCGCGACGAGCGCGGCGTTGAGCAGCTCCTCTACTTCTTGCGGTAGCACTCCCATGCGATCGAGGATAGTGGTCCCGTTCCGTTAGCTCCTGAACACGCGACCACAGGTTTTGAACGACTCCTTAGGATGCAGCGGGTGGGCGAGCTTCTCGAGATGGCGATGATGGCCGCTTCGAGTGCAGCCGACATCCTCCTCGACTTCTACGAGGCTCCCGCACAGGGCGTGAGGTCCAAGTCGACGGCTACGGACCTCGTCAGCGACGCGGACCGAGCCGCAGAGAAGTTCCTCCTCGACTTCTTCCGGCACGAGCGCCCCGAGGACGGGATCCTGGCGGAGGAGGGCGGAGGCCGTTCCTCCACCTCCGGCATCACCTGGGTCATCGACCCGCTCGACGGAACCATCAACTTCCTCTTCGGGATCCCCGTGTGGTGCGTCAGCATCGCGGCGCAGGACGCGGAGGGCGAGCTGGTCGGCGTCGTATACGACCCCAACCGAGAGGAGATGTTCGCCGCGGAACGCGGTGAGGGGGCAACGGTTAACGGCGAGGCCGTGCAGGTGTCGCAGCGCGATGAGTTGTCAACCGCGTTGATCGGCACAGGGTTCTCTTACGACGCCGACGCGCGGGCTCATCAAGCGGAGTTGTTGAGCCGTGTCCTTCCCCGCGTGAGGGATGTCCGGCGCGCGGGCTCCGCCGCGATCGACCTCGCGACCCTCGCCTGCGGGCGTTTCGACGGGTTCTACGAGGCTCCGATGGAGCCGTGGGACAAGGCTGCAGGAGTCCTCCTGGTGCGAGAGGCGGGTGGGATCGTCAGTGACCTGCCCGCGCCGAAAGGTCTGTCTTCCGGCGTTGTGGCGGCAGGCCCGAAGCTCCACGACGCGCTGCGTGCAGCGGTGGTCCAATAGCGAGATGGATCTAGTCCACCCGTCGGTAGACAGCTACCTCAACGAGCTTGCAAGGCGTGATGACGAAGCTGTGCTGCTCGAGATGGAGCAGCTCGCGCGCGACAACGGCTTCCCGATCATCGGCCGGCTCTGCGGGCAGATGCTGGAGCTGCTCGCTCGCTCGATCGGCGCGCGCCGCATCTTTGAGATGGGCTCCGGCTACGGCTACTCCGCCTACTGGTTCAGCCGAGCGACCGGGCCGGGAGGCGAGATCCACCTGACCGATACCGATGCGGACAACGAGACGAAGGCGATCGACTTCTTGACGCGGGCGCGGCTACACGAGCCCGTGCGCTTCCATGTCCAGACCGCGTTCGACGCGTTCGACGAGGTCGAGGGCGAGTTCGACATCGTCTACTGCGACATAGACAAGGATGGTTATCCAGAGGCATGGGAGCGTGCGCGGACACGTATCCGCGTCGGCGGCATGTTCATCTGCGACAACATGCTCTGGTCGCGCCGTGTGACGGGCGCCCCCGATGCCCCCGCAGACGTCCGACCGGGCTGGACCGAAGCGATCATGGCCGCGACGCAGGCGATAACGAGCGACCCCGGCTACCGCTCCATCATCGTCCCGCTGCGCGACGGGGTGGTCGTGGCGCTGCGCGTCACCTAGCCGGCGACCGCTTACGCGCAGAACGTGCGTTTAACGCACGTTCTGTACGACAGCGCTGGTACGCGCCCGGAGCAGGAATAAATGGGCTCGTCTCGCTGTCCTAGAGTCGGGGACGGAAAGGAACCACATGCCGCCATCGCATCGCCTGGTGCCGAAGGAAGTGCCGGATACGCCGGCGCGGCCGGGGACGTTCAGGCGCATCGTTCACATCTTCAAGCCATACCGGCGCAGGGTCAGCCTCGTCGGTCTCCTGATCCTGATCACCGCCGGCCTCGGTCTGATCAACCCGTTGCTGATCAAGTCCGCCTTCGAGACCTTGCTTTCGGACGGCCCCACCGAAGAAAAGCTGCAGAGGCTGTATTGGATCGTCGGCGTGATGGTCGTGACGCCGATCGTTACGGGGTTGCTCGGGTTGTGGCAGACCTACGTGAACAACTTGGTCGGCCAGAACGTCATGCAGGACCTGCGGAACTCGTTGTACGCGCACCTCCAGCACATGCCGCTGCGGTTCTTCACCTCGACGCGGACGGGCGAGATCCAGTCCCGGCTCTCGAACGACGTCGGGGGCGTGCAGAGCGTGTTGACCGACACCGCGTCCAGCATCCTCTCGAACATCGCGACCGTGGTCTCGACGCTGGTCGTGATGTTCATCTTGTCGTGGGAGCTGACGCTGTTGACGCTTGCGATCGTTCCCCTGTTCCTGGTGTTGAGCCGGAAGGTCGGCATCGTCCGACGCGACGTCTCCGGGCAGACCCAGGAGTCGCTGGCCGACCTGACCGCGCACATGCAGGAGACACTGTCGGTGTCGGGCATCCTGCTCTCGAAGGCGTTCGGACGTCAGAGCTACGAGATCGATCGCTTCCGGAAAGAGAACCACCGTCTGTCCCAGCTCGAGATCAAGCGCACGATGGTGGGCCGCGGCTTCTTCTCGCTCGTCGGCATCTTCTTTTCCATCACGCCCGCCTTCGTGTACCTCGTCGCGGGATACCTGCTCTTCCGCGGGAGGCTGGAGCAGAGCCCCGAGGAGCTGGTGGCGACCGTCGCTGCGTTCACCACCTTGCAGAGCCGGCTCTTCTTCCCGATGGGGCAGTTGTTGAACGTCAACGTCGAGATCCAGTCGTCGCTGGCGCTGTTCGATCGCATCTTCGAGTACCTCGACCTCGAGCGAGACATCACGGACCACGACGGCGCGATCGAGCTAGATCCGAAGGAGGTGCGGGGCGAGGTCCGGTTCAACGACGTCTGGTTCCGCTACGACCGCCCGGGAAAGGAGCGCGGTCAGGACGAGCGTCTGTGGACGATCGGCGGCGTCGACTTCAGCGCCCGCCCCGGGGAGCTTGTTGCATTGGTGGGGCCGTCCGGCGCAGGGAAGACGACGCTTACCTATCTCCTCCCGCGGCTCTACGACGTGGACCGCGGCAGCGTCGAGGTAGACGGCATCGACGTCCGGGATATCCGCCTGGAGTCACTCGGCGAGGTCCTCGGGATGGTCACCCAGGAGACCTATCTGTTCAACGCGACCGTGCGGGAAAACCTGCGGTACGGCGATCCGGAGGCGAGCGACGACGATCTCGTGGCGGCGGCGAAAGCCGCGCACATCTACGACCGGATCATGGAGATGCCCGACGGGTTCGACACGCGCGTCGGTGAGCGCGGCTACAAGATGTCCGGCGGCGAGAAGCAGCGACTGGCGATCGCCCGTGTCGTTCTGAAAGACCCGAGCATCCTCATCCTGGACGAGGCGACCAGCGCTCTCGATACGCACTCCGAACGCCTCGTCCAGGAGGCGCTGACCCCCCTCATGAAGGGGCGTACGACGCTGGCGATCGCGCATCGCCTGTCGACGATCCTGGCCGCGGACACGATCCTGTACCTAGACAAGGGTCGGATCATCGAACGCGGCTCGCATTCCGAGCTTCTTGCGCGCGGAGGCGCGTACGCGGCCCTCTACCGCGAGCAATTTTCCGATGGCCGTGTCGAGACGCGCTGTGAGGATGGACTGGTGCTGGCTAGTGGAGAGGTCATACCCGAGGCGTGATCTGGCCCGAGCGGTAACGTCGGGTATCCACAAAGACATGGAGGCTGAATGAACGTCGAGGGCAAGGTCGCGCTCGTAACCGGTGGCGCATCGGGACTCGGACTCGCCGCAACCAAGGAGCTGCTACGCGCGGGAGCATCGGGGGTCATAGTCGATCTCCCGACCTCCGACGGTGAAGTCGTCGCCAAGGAGTTGGGAGACAACGCCCGGTTCGCGCCCGCGGACGTGACGTCGGAGGAAGACGTTCGCGGCGCGGTTCAGCTCGCGGCCGAGACTTTCGGCGGCCTCCACGTGGTGGTTAACTGCGCGGGCGTCGGCTTCCCGGGACGCGTGTTGACGCGGGACGGCGGCGCGATCGACCTCGACCGCTTCGAGTTCGTCGTGCGCGTGAACCTGATCGGGACCTTCAACGTCTTGAGGCTCGCGGCCGCGCAGATCGCCTCGCAGGAACCGGAGGACGAAGAGCGCGGCGTCATCATCAACACCGCCAGCATCGCGGCCTTCGACGGACAGATCGGCCAAGCCGCTTACTCGGCCTCCAAGGGCGGGATCGTCGGGATGACACTGCCGGTAGCGCGGGATCTAGCGAGCCGGCTGATCCGCTGTGTCGCCATAGCTCCCGGAACCTTCGACACCCCGATGCTCGCCGGTCTACCCGAAGAGGCTCGGGTGAAGCTCGCCGAAGGGATCCCGCATCCGCACCGGCTCGGCCGGCCCGAGGAGTTCGGCCTCCTCGTTCGCCAGATCGTCGAGAACCCGATGCTCAACGGCGAGGTGATCCGCCTCGATGGTGCGCTGAGGATGCCTCCCAAATAGCGTTTTGCTCGGCTTTTGTCCCGGAAAACGGGAGGTTCCGCGACCAAAACCGGGGGGGCGCCGGGCCGGAAGTTAGCTGGAGGCGTCTACGAGGTGTGGCGCGGGGACCTCGGCCAGTTGGATCCTGCTCTCCGCGCCTTCGGCGCGATGTGCGGCGTCGTTCCTGTTGCGATCGATCTCTTGCTCGAGCTCCCGCCACTCCTTCTCGGCCCACCGGAGCTTCTCGACGGCGGAGGCGAGGTCGAGGAAGTGGACGGGCACGATGGATGCACGGGGCCGGAGGTAGGCGTCACCGATCAAAGCGTCCAGCTCCCGTCTCGCCTCAACCAGCCGGGCTCGGATCTGACCGAGCCGTTCGCCCTGCTCGGCGGTGTAGCCGTGCGCGTCGATGCTCAGGTCGAACTCCTATCGGTGGTCGCTGCGGGGACCTTCAGGTTACATCGCCGCGTCGGCTGTGCACAAGGGCACGAACCCCCGCCGCCGTCGCGGGAGCGGCCTTATCCTCCCCGGATGCTTGACGAAACCCTGATCCGGTCGACGCTCGCCGAGGCGCTGGCGGAGGGTGGGGACCTGGCGGAGCTGTTCGTCGAGGACCGCTCCTCCACGGCTTTGCGCCTGGAGAGCTCCCAGGTCGAAGACGTCGCTTCGGGCCGCGACGCCGGCGCTGGGATCCGGCTGATCGCCGGTGACCGCTCCTCGTATGCGTACACGAACTTGCTTACGGAGTCGGGGCTCCGGGAGGCCGCGCGCGCTGCTCGCGCTGGGATGGGCTCGGGCGGAGCGGTGTCGCCGGCCGACCTCCGCCGGGTGGAGCCGGGCACGGCCAACCCCGTACGGATGGCTCCGGAGGAGGTGGACCCGTCTGAGAAGGTGATCGCGCTGCGCGCTGCGGACGAGGCCGCTCGCGCCGCGGGGGCCGAGGTGCGCCAGGTCGTCGCCTCCTACATGGACGTTCGCCAGCGGGTCCTGATCGCCAGCTCGGACGGCCGTCTCGCCGAAGACGACCGGACGCGCGTGCGGTTCGCGGTGCAGGTGATAGCGGGCCGCGACGGCCAGATCATGACCGGGTTCGAAGCGCCCGGCCACTCCGGCGGATTCGAGCTGCTCGAGGAGAGACCGGCGGCGGAGCTCGGCGCGAGTGCGGCCGCGAAGGCGATCAAGCTCCTCGACGCGCGGCCCTCGCCCGCAGGCGAGTTCCCGGTCGTGCTGGCCCCCGGCTCGGGCGGCGTTCTCATCCACGAGGCCTGCGGGCACGGCCTCGAGGCCGACACGCTGGTCAAGGAAGCGAGCGTCTATGCGAACCGCAACGGCGAGCGTTTCGGGAAAGACATCGTGACGATCGTCGACGACGGTTCCGACCCGGGGGCGTGGGGGTCGTTCGGAGTGGACGACGAGGGGACGCCGTCGCAGCGAACGGTGCTGTTCGATCAAGGGGTGCTGGTGGGGCACATGAGCGACCGGCGTTCTGCGCAGAAGATCGGTCACCCGCCGACGGGCAACGGGCGGCGGCAGTCATACGCGCATCTCCCGATCGTTCGGATGACGAACACGTACCTCTTGCCGGGGCCCGACACCGCGGAAGACATCATCGGTTCCATCGAGCGCGGTGTGTACGCGGCCACGTTCGCCGGAGGCGAGGTGAATCCCGCGACGGGCAACTTCGTCTTCGGGATGTCTGAGGCCTACATGATCGAACAGGGGGAGATCAGCTATCCGATACGCGGCGCGAACCTCATCGGCAACGGGCCGCAGGTGCTGGGCGTGATCGAGGCGATCGCAGCGGATTTCGATCGCAAGGAAGGTGTCTGCGGCAAGGACGGGCAGCACGCCCCAGTGACGAACGGGATGTCCACGGTCCTGCTCGGCAGGATGACCGTCGGGGGGACCGAGGCCGGATGAGCGAGTTGCTCGAGGCCGCGGCAGCCATCGTCGAAAGAGGCCGCGGGGCGGAGGAGGTCGAAGCCTTCCTCACCCACGAGCGGGAGTTTGAGGTGAAGGCGTACATGGGGGAGGCCGAGACTGTGTCGGCCGCCGAGCCCCGAGGCGCGGGCGTCAGGCTCCTAGTCCACGGTCGGGCGGGATTCGCCTACACCACCGACCTCACAGATGGCGGCCTGACTGCCGTGATCGAGCAGGCCCGGGCGAACGCGCGGCACGCCACCGAGGACGATGCCATCGCTCTCGCCGCTCCCGGGTCGGAGCTCCCGGAGCTGCATGGGCTATCCGACGCGGCCCAGCCCGCGGTCGAACCGCGCGCCAAGGTCGAGTTCGCGATCGAGCTGGAGAAGGCGACGCGCTCGTTCGACCCGCGCATCCGCACAGTCGAGGAGGCGGGCTATTCGGATTCCGAGAGCGAGATCGCGATCGCGACCTCTTCGGGGGTGGCGGCGACGTACCGGCGGACCGATGCGTGGTGCTACGCAGTCGCGATAGCCACCGAAGGAGACGACACGCAGGTGGGCTTCGAGTTCGCGCTCGAGCGAGGCATGGCCGCTCTGGATCCCGAGCACGTCGCCGCGCGCTCCGCAGCAAAGGCCCTCGACGTCCTCGGGGCGACCAAGATCCCTTCGGCCCGCATGCCTATCGTCTTCGACCCGTACACGGCGGGACAGTTCCTCGGCGTGATCGGCGGCGTCCTAACGGCGGAGGCGGTTCAGAAGGATCGCTCGTTGTTCGCGGGAAAGCTCGGCGAAGCCGTGGGTGCCGGCTCGCTCACGTTGATCGACGACGGGCGAGCCGGAGGGGCTCCGGGAGCGGCTCCGTGGGACGCGGAGGGCACGCCGACGCAGAGGACGCCGGTGATCGAGGCAGGGACGCTCACCTCTTATCTGTACGACATACCGAGCGCACGACGAGAGGGCCGCGCCTCCACCGGGAACGCAGCGCGGGCGGGATTCAGATCCGCCCCCAGCCCGGCGCCCTCCAACATGGCTTTCGATCCCACCGGAGAAACCCGTGAGGCCCTGTTGCGCCGGGCCGGGAGGGGCTTGCTCGTGCAGGACTTCCACGGCGTGCACTCCGGCGCGAACCCGGTCTCGGGCGACTTCTCCGTTGGCGCCACCGGGCGGCTCGTCGAGAACGGGCAGCTCGGTGCACCCGTGAAGGAGGTCACGATCGCGGCCCCCATGCTCGAGATCCTGAGCGGGATCGTGGCCGTGGCAGACGACCGCAGGTGGCTTCCGTTCGGCGGCTCCTACGCAGGCGCCACCACCTTGGTTGCCGAGATGACGGTCGCCGGGCTGTAGCTAGATCAGCGCCAGGAAGACAAAGGTCGCGATCACGCAGTAGATCGCGAACGGATACAGGGTCCTTGTCTTGAGATAACGGATCAGCCCCCAGATCGCGGCATACGACGTGACGAGGGAGGCGACGAATCCCGTCGTAGCGGCGCCGACTCCCACAGAAGATCCCGCCAGGTCCGGGACCTCCACGATGGTCGCGCCGAGCAGTGCGGGGATCGCGAGAAGGAATGCGAACCGAGCGGCGTCGTCGCGGTGCATCGCGAGACCCAGTCCGGTTGCGATGGTCGCGCCCGACCGAGAGATCCCGGGCAGGATCGATACCGCTTGGGCCACGCCGATCGCCACCGCGTCCGCGCTCCGGAGGTCCTCGAGGGTACGCAGCGAGCCTCCGGTGCGTTCCGTCCTCTTCTTATGGAAGCGCAGGAGCTGTTCTGCTCCGACCAGGATCACCGCCGTGATCAGCAGTTGGAGCGCGGACGCCTGCGCGTTCGCGAACTGCTCCTCGAAGTAGTCGGCCAGCAACAGCCCCGCGGCCGCCGCGGGGATGCTTCCGACCGCGAGCAACAACACCATCCGGCGGGCAGCCTCGTCGCCCGAGAAGAATCCTTTGGCCACACCGATCAGGTCGCTCCAGAAGTAGATGAGCAGCGCTATCAGCGAAGCCGCGTGCAACAAGACGTCGAACGCCAGCCCCGGCTCCTGCCAGCCGAGCGCCTCCGGCACGAGCACGAGATGCCCAGAAGAGGAGATAGGGACGAATTCGGTCAGACCCTGCACCGCGCCGAGAACGAGCGCTTCGAAGGTGGACACGGCGCGGGAGCATAAACGTGTGCTCGCCTTGCAGGAATGTGCTGGAACAAGGGCGAACCCGGGGGGGTACAGCGGCTTGAAGAGCCCGTGTATCAGGAGGTCAAAAGTGAAGAAGACGTGCCTAACCGTCGCTCTAGGGCTGGCGCTTTCGCTGGTCGCGGGCGCAGCCTTCGCCAAGTTCGAGCCGAAGTTCGAAGCGACGTTGTCGGACACGAAGGTGAACGCCAACCCGGCCCTCGGGTTCCACCTCGAGTTCGCCGAGGACGACGAGGAGATCGGCGACTTCAAGGCGATCATCCCGAAGGGCTTCAACATCGCGGGCGACGCCGAGGTGCCCGATGGTGAAGAGATCGGCGGCGGGACCGTGGAGATCGCCGCCGGGCCCGACTGTCGCCCAGGTCCCGAGGGTCAGATCCCGGTCAAGGTCCCGGTCACTGTCAATGCGACGATCTTCGAGAGGGCCCGCAGTGACGACGAGGCGGACTCGGGCGTCCACGCGGTGTGGTTCCTCGACCTGGAGCCTCTCAACCGGGTTCGCCTGCTGGTCACCGGCAGCCCCACCACCGGCTGGACGATCCAGGGGGCCCCGACACCGAGCGACAACACCTGTAACCCACTGGTCGTGGACCTCGCGATCAACGCGCAGTCCGAGTCCGGCGTCCCGATCCTCACGAACCCCAAGAAGGCGGGCAAGTACAAGTTCCTCGCCGAGATCGCCAGCCAGGACTCGCCCGCCGTCGCGAAGTTCAAGCAGGTTTTCAAGATCACGAAGTAACGCTCTCACCGGCACCGAGGACGAACAAGACGGGCCCCCGTCCGGGGGCCCGTCTTCCTTTGGGTGCCTGGGGGACAGGGATGAGACCCGGCGCGGCGAAGCTTTTAGGAGCTGGACCGTTCCTTAAGGAGGTACCCCGATGGGAAGTGTCAGGAAGATATCGCTGGGCGCTCTCGCGCTGGTGGTCGCCTTCCCCGCGCTCGCAGCGGCCGGCGACTTCAGCCCGGAGTTCTCGTTCACCCTGTCCGACACGCGCGTCAAGGCGAACCCGCAGATGACCCTGAAGCTCGCGCAGGAGAACGGCGAGGAAGAGCTCGGCCACGTCACCTTGAAGATCCCGGCGGGGTTCAAGCTGCCGCCTGATGCCGCCGTCCCGAACAACGACCAGATCGGCACCGGAAGCATCACGATCGCGGCCGGCCCCGGTTGTCGCCCCGGTGCGCCCCTCGGTGACGCCAAAGCGCCGTTCACCGCCCCCGCGACCCTGAGAGAGCAGGACCGGGCAGACGACCAGGCAGATGCGGGCATCTATGCGGTGTGGGTGCTGGACATCTCCGGCGTCACCAAGGTGCCCCTCGAGATCCGTGGCTCGAAAGCCACCGGCTACACGATCGACGGCGACATCCCGCCGAACGACAACACCTGCCCGCCGTTCAGCTTCGAGCTGAAGGTGAACTCGCAGACGGCTTCCGGCGTTCCCGTCCTCAAGAACCCGAGGTTCACCGGGGGTTACAAGTTCGTGTCGACGTGGACGAGCGCCGACTCGCCAGCGGTCGTGACGATCCCGCAGAGGATCAAGATCACGCGTTAACGCAGAAGCTCACACACACACGTGAAGAGGGGGTCCCTGCGGGGGCCTCCTCTTTGCGTCTAGCCGCGAGCGCCCTGGAGAGCCGTGCTGCAAGGGCAGTTGCGCTCGGAAGGGATCCTTGGGATCAGCGCGAAGAGAAGGTCCTTCAGCTTGTCGTTGTTAGCGGTGAATACCTTCAAGACCTCTTCGTGGCTGACCTCGGCGGTTTTGCCGGGCACGCCGACGTCGTAGTCCGTGATGAGGGAGATGTTCACGTAGCACATCTCGAGCTCCCGGCAGAGATAGGCCTCCGGGTACTGGGTCATGTTGACGACCTCCCAGCCCGCGTCCTGGAACCACTTCGATTCGGCTCTCGTGGAGAAGCGTGGCCCCTGGATCGTCACCACCGTCCCGCGGTCGTGCATCGTGATGCCCTGATCGCTGCCGGTCTTGAGGGTCACCTCGCGAAGCTCGGGGCAGTAGGGGTCGGCGAAGCCGATGTGGGTCGTGATGGGACCGTCGTAGAAGGTGTCCTTCCGCCCACTCGTTCGGTCGACGAGCTGGTCGCACACCACGAACTCGCCGGGCCGGACCTCTTCCTTAAGCGATCCCGCGGCGCACGGGCCGACGACCCGCTTCACGCCCAGCTCCTTGAGGGCCCACACGTTCGCCCGGTAGTTGATCTTGTGAGGGGGCAGCGTGTGGCCTTGCCCGTGCCGTGGAAGGAAGGCCACGCTGCGCCCGTGGATCTCGCCGACCGCGACCGCGCCCGACGGCGGTCCGTACGGGGTGTCCACCTGCACCTCTTGAACCCCGTCGAGGAAGGAGTAGAAGCCGGATCCCCCGAACACGCCCACTTCTGCGGACGGCGGCATCAGGCCGATCCCGAGGCTTTAGAGGGCTTGTCGGCGGCCTTGGCGGCCTCCCTGGAGGACGGCTTGCCGTCGCCGGAGGAGGACGACTTCGATTCGCCCGAGGACGATGAGCCCGAGTCGCCAGTGGACGACTTCGAGTCGCCGGAAGACGAGGACGTCGAGGCCTTCTTCTTGGCGTCGGTCGAGTAGAAGCCCGAGCCCTTGAACACGACGCCCACGGGCGAGAAGAGCTTCCTCAGCTTGCCTCCGCAATTCGTGCACACCTCCAGCGGCGGGTCCGTGAAGCTCTGCTTGGCTTCCGTCCGCTCGCCGCAGGCGGTGCACGCGTATTCGTACGTGGGCATGGGGGGCATCCTCTCATCCCGGTAAAGTCCGGGTTCGAAGAATCCGAAAATCAGGACAAAGGGTCTCCAGGCGCCGAAGCCGCCTGGACGGAAGGCTGGAGTCACATGTCGCTTCAGCGGCGGCTAACGCTGTTCTTCGTACTCATCGTCATCCTGCCGCTTCTCGCTGCCGGATTCATACTTCAGCGCGTGATCGTGGGCGAGATCTCGCGGCGCGCTGTGCTGTCGCTTCGGCCCGCCCTCGACGCGACCGTGGCCATCTACAACCGCCAGGCCGACTCTCTGGATCGCAGGGTTAGAAGCTCGGTAGAAGACGACCCACGGTTCGCGCGCTTCTTCGCCGCGAACGACCCGACCTCTCTCGACGCATATCTCGAGAACCGTCTCGACGAATCACTCGACCTAGACTTCCTGCTGGCTCTGGGGCCGCGCGGCGAGGTTCTGGGCTTCGCCTCGAAGCCGCCCACCTTCCTCCCGGGTTTCCGTCCTCCTGCACCCAGCGTGATCGCAGAAGCCGAACCGGGCGCGAGCAAAGGGTTCCAGAGAACAGCGGCGATCCCCGTTGCGGTGCGAGGCCAGGGACGACAAGGACACATCATCGGCGGGTTCTGGTTGGACGAAGACCTCTTGTTCGCGGCCTCTCGCTCGGGGGTCGACCTTTCGATCGTGTCCGAGGATCGCGTGGTCGCCTCGACGGCTCGCATCGGCGCGTCGTTTGAGGCCCAGGTGGACTACCTGAACCCGTTCGAGCTCGACCTGGGCGAAGTCTCGGAAGCAGCCGCCACGAAGTTGGGCGGCGGGATGGGGATCGTTGCGTCCACACCCGCTGCTCCGATCGGGCAGTTGTCGCGTCAGGTCTTGAACTCGATGCTCGCGCTGCTGGTGTTGGCGCTTCTTGCTACCACCGGTCTCGCGTACCTTCTCGCGCGGTTGATCACGCAGCCCCTGGACGAGCTCTCGGAGGGCGCGCATGCGATCTCCGAGGGTCGTTTCGACCACAGGATCCCGGTCCGCTCCAAAGACGAGGTCGGCAAGCTGGCGGTCGCATTCAACGAGATGACGGGACAGCTCAGTCAGACCATCTCGGCGCTGTCTTCTTCGCGCGATCAGATGCAGAGGGCCGTCCGCCGCGTGGGGGAGACGTTGCGCTCGACGCACGACATGAAGCAGATGCTGGATTCGATCCTCAACACGGCGGCGGATGCTGTGAACGCCGAGGCCGCCGTGCTGTGGATGTTGTCTCCAGCCCGGGGCGAGTTGCATCCGGGCGTCGCGCGAGGCATCGAGCTCGATGCGTTGGGCCGGGTGAAGGTAGGTGACGGGGTCGTCGGACATGTTGCCGAGCGACGAACGGGTCTGCTCGTGCCGGACGGGGCAAGTGCGGCCGTGTTCTCTCGGCACGAGCCGCGGTTCCCTGTTGCCGCCGCGGTCCCGGTTTTCACGCAGGACCGCGTGATGGGTGTTCTTGCCGCCTACCGCAAGGACGCTTCGCGTCCGTTCGCACAGGAGGACTTCGACACCGTGGCGTTCCTTGCCGAGCAAGGAGGGGTGGCGGTCGAGAACGTTCGGCTGCACGAAGAGGCTCAGCGACTGTCGCTCACCGACGGGCTCACGGGTGTGTGGAACCGTCGCTTCTTCCAGATGCAGTTCCGCCAGGTTCTCGCCACCGCGACGCGTTTCGATCGTCGCTTCAGTGTCTTGATGATGGACCTCGACCACTTCAAGCAGGTGAACGACAGGCACGGCCACCAGCGCGGTGATGCGTTGCTGATCGAGTTCTCCCACCGCGTGACGCAACTGCTGCGTGAGGTGGACACCTTCGCCCGCTACGGCGGCGAGGAGTTCATCTGCTTGCTGTCGGAGACCGATGTGCAAGGCGCGATGACGACCGCGGAGAAGATCCACGACGCCATCAAGGGCACGCCCTTCGGCAGCATGGACGACGAGCTGATCAACCTGACCGTTTCGATCGGCGTTGCCGCGTACCCCGATCATGGCGACTCTTTCAGGTCACTGGTGGAGGCTGCGGACCAGGCGCTGTATCGCGCGAAGCAAACGGGGCGCGATCGCGTCTGCTTGGCCGGCCAGCCCAACCTCTCTCCGGTCCCCCTACACTGACCCCTCCCGATCGACAGGAGGGGCTTCAGTGGCGGTACGCAAGGCGGTGATCCCTGCGGCTGGGCTCGGCACGAGATTCTTGCCCGCGACGAAGTCACAGCCCAAGGAGATGCTCCCGGTCGTCGATCGGCCCGGCATCCAGTACGTCGTCGAGGAAGCCGTGCGCGGCGGACTCGACGACATCCTGATCATCACGAGCCGCGGGAAGACGACGCTGGAGGACCACTTCGATCGCTCGCTGGAGCTCGAGCATCACCTGGAGAAGAGCGGCAAGATGGACCTGCTCGAAGAGGTTCGCAACATCGCGCAGATGGCGGACTTCCACTACGTGCGTCAGAAGGAGCCGCTGGGGTTCGGGCATGCGGTGCTGATGGCGCGGGCGCATGTTGGAGACGAACCGTTCGTCGTCATGGTCGGTGACGAGATCGTCCCTGATCCGCGCGGCGACGAGCCACCTCTGGTCGAGAGGATGACAGAGATCTACGAGAAGCAAAACGCCAGCGTGATCGCGGTGCAGGAGGTGGCTGCCGCGGACATCCCCGGTTACGGCGTGATCGATCCGGAGGACACCGCAGATGGCTTCGTCAGGTTGCGCGGGATGATCGAAAAGCCGGCGGTGGAAGACGCGCCTTCGAACCTCGCCTCGCGGGGCCGGTACCTATTCACCCCCGCCATCTTCGATGCGATCGAGCGAACCGCCGAAGGGGTCGGTGGCGAGATCCAACTGACCGACGCGATCAGGCTGCTCGCGGAGGAAGAAGGCGTATACGCATACATCCACGAGGGTCCCATCCTGGACGTCGGAAAGAAGCTGGACTATCTCAAGGCCACGATCGAGCTGGCGCTGCGACGCGACGATCTGGGCGGGCCGTTCAAGCGGTGGCTGCTGCAGCGCGTCCAGACGCTGGAGTCCGGGACCGGCGACTAACTAGGCGGTGCGTCGCTCCCGTGCGGCTCTCCGCCCTTCGGACGCTTGAGGTATCCGGTCGTTCCGGTGGCTTGGCTCTCCACCACCTGGACCAACTCCCACCCCTCTTCGCCCCACTGGTTCAGGATCTCTTGGAGGGCGTGCGAGATCAACGGGACGGTCGCGTACTCCCACTTCTGCAAGGCGTGGTCACCCCTCTGGTCGCTAGATGTGGCTCCTGTAGTTGCCGAGCCGCCGCGGCGGCGTCAACCTACTTCACATGTCTCAGAGGCTCCTTCTACCCACGCGCGACCTGGTTCTAGCAGAGAGATTGTCCGCGGCGACGACGTTGTCTCGCCGGCTGCGCGGGCTGATCGGCACGACGCTAGAGCAGGGCGAGGGACTGCTCCTGATGCCGTGCAAGCAGGTGCACACACTCGGCATGAGGTACGCGATCGACGTCATCTTCTGCGATCGCGACTGGGTCGTGGTCGAGGTGGTCCGTCACATGAAGCCGCGCCGTGTCGGCCCGGTGGTGTGGCGTGCAAGGTGCGCGATCGAGCTTCCGGAGGGGGCCGCGGACCAGGTGAAGAGGGGAGACCGGCTCGTGCCGGACCCTGACGGGCTATAGAGGCGGCTCGTCGAGACCGGTCTGGAAGACCTCCTCGGGAAGGAACAACCAGATCCCGCCGCGCTCCTGCGGGTTCTGTTCACCGAGGAACCTCAGGGTGTCTTCGCGCGGACCGTTCGTCGTCCCGTGCATGCGGATGGCGCCCCGCTGCTCGAGCTCTTCGATGATGTCTTGAGTCGGGTGACCGTCGATCTCCATCGCGACTCAGTCTAGGTGGTGGCCGCCTCGCGTCGGATACGTGTCGCGCGCTGCACTGAAGACCGCTGCGGATGCACACGTCAAGAACACGATGCCGCAGATGAAGAACACGCCGAGGACGTAGCGGCCTATGTCCGCAGGCCACCTCACCGTGATGAAGGCGAACAGCGACGCGATCCCAGCCAGCGCCGAGAGCGCCATGCCCGTGATGAAGACGCCGTGCAGGCGGCCGGGCCGCGTTGGCGGCGCGGGGTCGGGGCCGGGGTCGAACTCAGCGGGGAGTCGAACGACCTTCTCGGGTTCGGACCGGTCGTCGCTGCTCACCGGCTGCGCTTCTCGAGAAACGAGATCAGGGTCCGCGTCGCGACGCCGGTACCGCCTTTGGGTCCCCGGTTGTCATCTGACTCGGAGCGGGCGGGACCCGCGATGTCGAGGTGTGCCCACGGGATGTCGTCGGGGACGAACTCTTGGAGGAAGAGGGCGGCGACGATCGAGCCTCCGTACCGAGTTCCGATGTTCTTGAAGTCGGCTACCTCGGAGTCGATCTGCCGGCGGTAATCCCCGTACATGGGCATCCGCCACAGCGGCTCGCCGGCTTCTTCCGCGGCGGCCTCGATGTCGGACGCCAGTGCATCGTCGTTGGAGAACAAACCCGCCACGTCACGACCGAGCGCGATCATGATCGAGCCGGTGAGCGTGGCGACGTCGACGATCGCGTCGGGCCGCTCCTCCGCTGCGACCGCCAGCGCATCCGCGAGGATCAACCGCCCCTCGGCGTCGGTGTTGAGCACCTCTGACGTCTTCCCGCCGTAATGGGTGATGACGTCGCCGGGCTTCAAGGCCTTGCCGCTCGGCATGTTCTCCACCGCCGGGATGTACGCCGTCACTTCCAGGCCGATCCCGAGGCGCTTGACGACGCTCATGGTCGCGATCACGGCGGCGGCCCCTGACATGTCCGTCTTCATCGTCTCCATGTTCTTTCCGTCCTTCAGCGACAGCCCGCCGGAGTCGAAGGTGACGCCCTTTCCGACGAGGGAGACGCGCCCGCCGGCATTCTCGGGCCGGTAGCGGAGTTCGATGAAGCGAGGCGGTACGTCCGACCCTTTCGCTACAGACAACACGCCGTTCAGCCCGCGTTGCGCGATCTGCTCCGGTTCCAGCACCGTGCACTCGAGACCCTCCACGTCGGCGACCTCCTGGGCGCGCCGCGCCAGAGCGTCGGGTGTGAGGGTCGCGGCCGGCTCGTTGATGAGGTCTCGCGCGAGGAGCACCGCTCCGCCGATCGCGGCCCCTCTTGTTGCGGCGTCGTCGCTTGCACCCAGCAACAGGACGCGCTGGATCTTGGTCGGGTGGGGGTCCGTCTTGAAGGTGGTGTAGCGGTACGACGCGAGTAGGAATCCCTCCGCGACCGCGGATGCCGATGTCGCGTCCGATCGCTCGTGCAGCGCTGCCGCGATGACGCCGCGCTCCGCGACGCCTCTGGCCGCCGCCCCCGCCGCCCGCCGCAGCTTTGCTGGAAGGACCTCGTTCTGGGGGCCGAGTCCCGCCACCACGACCGTCTTCGCGCCCAGCCGGCGCATGGTCGCGATCGACGCCACGTCGCCCACCTTTGCCTTGAAACCGATGTCTTCGAGGTGCTCCGCCAGGTATCCGTCCAGCGCCTCATCGACCTGCGCCGCGGTCGGACCGAGCGCGAACCCGTCGTCGGTCCGGTAGGCCGCGACGACGAGCGCGTCGCAGACCACTTCGGTGGCGGATTCCTCCGAAGGAACGATCTCGGGCGGCATCTACGGACTCCTTGTAGTCGGGGTGTCTGTATACCGGGCCGGAGCCCGCGACCCCGCGCGACGGGATCAGTCAGAGATTCTGCGCGGCAATCCGGAGACGGCGGCGGGTCCGGGTTTAGCTTGAACCGAGACACATCCGGCTAGGGCTTGGGGAAGCGCTGTTGGCGATCTGGTTCCTCCTGTTCTTGGCGCTGATATGGGCAGTCGTGTTCCTGCCCGGGGCGGTCCGGGCGAGGCAGCGGACCCCTCTGTGGGCCGCGGAACGGTTCAAGCAGCTCATGAGCACGATCGCGCCACCGCGACCCGCTCCCCGACACGCGGTGCCTCGTCGTGCGGCCGGCCGTCGCGGGTCCACTTCCGGCAGATGGATCGTGGTCCCGGTTTCGGAGGAGCGAGCGCGAGAGCGGGAGGCATTCCGCCGGGCTCAGCGGCGCCGGAGGCGGTTGCTCGCGCTCCTGGTGGGAACGGCCGCGGTTTCGGCGATAGCAGCGATAGCTGCGCGCGGTGTTTGGGTCGACCTGCACCTCATGATCGACGGGATCCTGGTCTTCTACGTCGCGATGTTGTTCGAGCTCAAGCGCCGCCGCGACGAGCGCTTCGAGAAGGTTCGGCCGCTGTCTCCGGTGGTCTGGAACGAGCCCCGAGCTGTTCGCTCTGCTGGCGCCGGTGGGGGACACGACTCCTAGCCACTCCCGGGACCCCTTTCGGTAGGGTCCGCCGATGGAACTCGGCGATATCGGCGACGCCGTCAGGCAAGATTTCGACGCCAAGACCGCGGCCCGCGAAGAGGGTCTGGCTGCGAGCCGCCTCGCGATCCGCTCGTGCGGAAATGCGATCCGGGCCCTGCACCGCTACGAGGCGCCACGCGCGGACGAGCTCCTCCAGGATGCGAAGTCGGCGCTGGATGAGGCCCGCTCCGCTCTAGGGCCTCACCCAGAGCTACTGCACGCCGGCTTCGTCCATGACGCGGAGAAGGAGTACGCGGAAGCGCGGATCACGCACGCGCTCGTGACGGGGGCCGCGTTCCCGTCACTCGAACAGGTAGGGGTCGGCACCGCCGCGTTCGTCAAGGGGATGGCGGAGGCTATCGGCGAGGTTCGCCGCCACATCCTCGATCTGATGCGCCGCGGGGAGCTGGAGCGGTGCGAGGAGTTGTTGTCGGCGATGGACGAGATCTATTACCTGTTGACGTCGATGGATTATCCGGACGGGATCACGTTGGGGCTCCGTCGCCTGACCGATGTCGCGCGCTCGATCATCGAACGGACCAGGGGCGACTTCACCACTTCGACCATCCAGAGCAGTCTCCGGGATGCACTGGAGCGCCGGATGCCAGACGCGGGATGACGCCGAGGCAGCTCGGGGTGACGGCGGTCGTCGTCGCTCTGGTCCTGGCGGGCATCGTTGCACTGCTCGTGACGGGAGGGCCGCCTCCCGGCGAGCAGGCGAAAGACCCCACAGGTGACGTCGAGATCGGCGATGGTGGCGATGCTCCGGGAGACGCGGCCCTCGCCGACATCACGTCCGCGCGCGTTTACCTGAACGCGAGTCAGGTGGTTTTCGAGGCGGAGATGGCGGCGCCGATCCCGCGCTCTTTGAGGGGTCAGGCGATGACGTGGCGTTGGGAGGTCCTCGAGGCCGGGATTCCGGCGTGGATCGTGTCCGCGAACGTCAGCGTGGACGATCCGACAGCCAACGTGCTCGAGCAGGGGGACGGTCGCTACGCCGCATCCACCATCGATCAGACACTGCCGGGGGGTGTGGACTACAACGGGAACACGATATCCGTCCGCCTTAACGCTCCACAGATCAAGGGGTTTCCGGGCCAGTTCACCTGGCGACTGACGACGACGCTGGATGCCAACCGCCGCGACCCGGCGTCGGCCACCGCGACCGACTCCGCCCCACACAGCGGTCTCGGTGAGTACCCACCCCCGGCCTAGGCGCCTTCGGTCGTCGGTCCTGTCGCTGGACGTGTGTGCACAAATCGCGCCAACGTCAGCTCGCACAGGCAGATGCAACGGTCGAGACGGTCCGTGCGTCTACCCAGCATGATTCCTGTGGGCGCCTTGAGCGTTCGAGTGCTCTGTACCGGCTTGGCATGCGCGGGTTTGCTGGCCGCTCCGTCCACTCACGCCGCGGCCACGTACCCCGGCGAGCCCGGGCGCTTCGCCTATACCGCCGAACCTGACTCCGCCACGAGGCGCGATCTGTTCACCAGGCGGTTCGACGGGAGCGGCGTCCGACGTATCACCCGCACCCCCCGGTACGAGGACCTGGATCCTTCGTGGTCCGCGGACGGGAGGCGCATCGTCTGGAGCTGCTACGGGCGCAACACGCGATCCGACCCATACTTCGGAGCCGACGTGTGCGTCGTGCGGAAAGACGCGTCTCACTTGCAACGGTTGCGTCTCGAGGAGGAGGCGAAATCTCCGGCCTTCTCGCCCGACGGCCGTCGGATCGCCTACATCGCCGACGGTCCGGACGACGTGTGTGCCCTGCCTGCGCCCGGATCCAGTTGCAGGTTCCCGAACGACGAGATCTTCTTGATGAACGTGGATGGAACAGAGCGAGCGCGCTTAACGGAGAACAACGTCGGGGAGGCAGATCTAACATGGTCTCCCGACGGCTCGGCCATCGCTTTCATCGCGCTGAACGAGGAGGGCGAGGGGGGCCTTTACAGCATCGAGGTCGCGACGGGCGAGGAGCGGGTCGTGGCCACCGACGTGCACGTGCCGTACTCCTACTTCAAGACGGGGTCGTACCTGACCAGTGACGTCGACTGGTCGCCGGACGGCGGTCTGATCGCTTTTCGCCGGTCGGTCGGCGATTCCACCCAAGTCTTCGTGACGGGACCGAACGGTGAGAACCAACAACAGGTCACCAGCGGGCGGTTCGTCTACAACCTCAGTCCGGCTTGGTCGCCGGACGGTGAACGCTTGGTTGTTCACTCGGCGACGGAGGAAAGCGGGAGCCTCTGCATCCTTCGATACGCGGGCGAGACGGTCGAGGTGTATCCGTGGACGCGGAACGAAGACGTCACCTGCTCGCGCCGTCATGGCGACGAGTTCCAGCATGCGTGGCAACCGAGGCCTACAGGATGAAGTCCCACGGGTGGCGCAACTTCCGCGCTCGCGCCCGTGGCGCGGCGATCCGTCTTGCGGCGTTGTCTATAGCCGTTGCGGCGATCGCGGTCGGCGTTCCTTCATCTGCCGGGGGTCGGCCAACTTGCTTCGGGGCGACGGCGACCATCGTGGGCACTTCGGGTGACGACTCCGAGCTCAACGGCACGCCGAACCGCGACGTGATCGTGGGACTTGACGGGAACGACATCATCCGCGGCCGCGGCGGCAACGACCTCATCTGCGGCGGAAGGGGCGGCGACTCTGCGAACGGAGGAGACGGCAACGACCGCATACGTGTTGTCGAGTCCGCTCGCGGCGGCGCCGGCGACGACGTGTTGAAGGCGGGAGAGAACTTTTCGGATCTCCGTGGAGGAGGCGGCGACGACCGGTTGATCGCGCTTCAGCCGGATGCAGCGCACGACGAGGGTGGCGTGGCGCTGTGGGGTGGGAGGGGGAGCGACTATCTGCGAGGCGACGTGGCACCCGACAGCTTCTCGCCTGGGCCCGGTCGCGACACGGTGATCGGGGGCCGGGGGCGGAACAACACCGACTACCTCGTGTACCGCGATTCCAAAGGTGCGGTGACCGTCGATCTAGGCAACCACATAGCTACGGGCGAGGGGCGCGACGTCGTGAGAGGGATCGAGGGCGTCATCGGGTCACGCCACGACGATCGGTTCCTCGGAACGGACTCGCGAGACATCGTCGACGGCCGCGACGGCGACGACAGGCTCAGCGGCGGCGACGGCGACGACCATCTGGATGGCGGCCGTGGGAGTGACACCCTGAGAGGTGGTTCGGGCTCGGACACGTGCCTCCGAGGCGAACAAACGTCTGGCTGCGAACGTCTCGAATAGGAGGCGGCGCTCCGGCCAGATAGCCGCCACTGCCGCTCTTCGTTCGTCCGTGCTCGTCAGGCGACCACCGTTGCGCGAGGAAGGAGAGTGCCGTCGCCAAAAAAAGCAAGGGGCCCCGGGGAAGTCACATGCTCTAACGGGTGGGGCTTCAAACGGGCTGCGCGGCCCGGCTCGATCGAACAATGGCGACACCAAGAATTACGACGCAAGTGCCGCGAGCCTATGGCCGAAGGCATCGGAACATGCCTTCATCTTGAGAGCTGCCTCTAGCGCGGCTGCCAGTCGGGAGTTACGAGCCAATAGCCGTTGTAGAGGAGGAGACGGCGCGAGCTTCCATCCGCCTTGATCGCGAACAGGGCCAACGTGTTTCGATACACGTCCACCACGACGATCTCCGAGCCGTCCGGGGACCACGCAGGGTTCGTCGCGTTCGCCCTACGTGTCGTGCCTACCAGCGTCTGCTGAGTGCCATCTGGAGCCATCGTGTACAGGTTGTAGGAGCCACCTCTGGTGTCATCGTTCTCGAAGCGCGTGAACGCTATACGGCTGCCATCAGGAGACCAGTTCGGGTGCCATTCGGTAGATGGGTCTGTAGTCAAAGCGAGCGGCATCTGGCCGTCGGGATCGACGCTCCAGACATCCCAGTTACCCGATCGATGAGTAGCAAATGCGATCCGGCTGCCGTCGGGAGACCAGCTCGGATCCTCATCTCGTCCGGGACTGTGGGTCAGTCGGGTGAGATCGGTGCCGTCCTTGGCAATCGTGTAGATCTCGAAATTCAAATCACTGTCGTCATTGAGCGGATCCCCCTCTATGTAGCGCTCGAAGGCTAGGTGCGCTCCATCAGGAGACCACGCAGGCGAGCCGTCAACAGCCGCGCCGGACGTGATCTGCTGCACGTTGCTGCCGTCGCGGTTCATGATGCAGATGTCGCCCCGGCGGTCGGCCCTGCCCGCGCCCCGACATTCATACGCGATTAGTTTGCCGTCCGGTGACCAAGAGGGGCTCGTATCCCAGGCTCGATGGGTAGTGAGTCTGCGCATCCCCGTCCCGTCTGGCCGCACCGAGTAGATGTCAGATGAGCGACCTACGCGGGCAAAAACGATTCGGCCGTTGTTTCCGGGGAACGCGGCGTCGGCAGAGGGAGCCAACACGGTTGCGACGGTGAACAAGCACGCCGCCATGACGGATGCAAGTCGTCCGCATTCACCAATCACGCGGCCCGACTCGTTGAGCCAGTGGATATTCACCCGGGCCTGAAGGCATCTGGGTGTCCGTCGGGTCTGGTCACATTCCTCAGCTTGGAAGAAGCAGCGACGCGGTAGAAAGCCCCGAAATTGGCCCGCACAACCTTGTAAATGCCGGCCAAAGCAGAGCGGGGCCGCCACTACCGGGGTCGTCTGAGGGAGCCACATCATGGCGACGACAAGAATGCTGGCGTGGCGCAGTGAAGTCCTCATGTCAAATACTTATCCGCCCGGAACCCTCGTCCTGCCGGCCCGAAGAAGCCCGACGAGCTAGACACATTTCAGAGGGGTTTGCGGCGGTCGACCGGCGGCCTCGGCCTGCCACGGGTACGAGGAGGATGCTGAGTTTTTGCTGAGTCGACCTTCCGTTGGCGTCTCTGGGCGCCAGTTCGGAAACTCGCTCTGACCAGGGAAACAACCGGTGGACCAGAGGAGATTCGAACTCCTGACCTCACCCGTGAGAGCCGTGCGAGGCCGATCTACGCAGACTTACGTCGCTGCACGTTCAAGACCAACTGTGCAGGTCACGCTCCATTTTCAGTCCACAGCGACTGCCAGCGATTTCCGTTGAATTCCGTGGGTGATGTTGGGTGTTTGTTCGACCGAGGATCAGCTTGCCTGAACGTAGGTGCGAAGAGCTTCCCGGATGACTTCCGAAACACTTACGCCATCTCGCGATGCACGCAGGAGCAACTCCTTCTTCAGCTCAGGATCAAGTCGAACCGATTCCACGCTCGCCGGCCCCGACCCCATCGCCGGCCGACCTCCAGCTCGCCGACGCCTGATCTCGTCGAGGTCGTAACCGGCCTCGGCCTCATCCGCGAGTCTCCCGATCATCTCGTCATCGACTGAAGTGCCGTTTTCAGCTTCCCGTGGTCTTTGGGCATCCTCTTAGCTCCCCGGTAGGTACCGCCCGTACTTCTCTCGCATCTTCATTGCGTGGATGACGGCTGGTCCCTGCGGGCGGTCGAGGATCACCAGCTCCAACAGATTCCCCGCTCGATCCGGACCAGAACCAAGAATCGCAATGGGTCGTCTCCGATCTCCTCGATCACCAACGCGTGCTCCACGCCATGCTGCATGTCCTCGTCATCGATGCCGTGGCGCCGGCTCGACGGGAGGATCTCCACAGGAGAATCGTACTACGAAACTGCCCCCATCACGAGGGGCACCATTGCCAGGCGCGAAGCTCCTTTCGTGGACTTCGCTAGGGAATCTTTAGAAACCCTGCGAGCGGCGCGATTTCCTGTCTATGCGGTGCGCCCATCGCATTGGCCTGGAGATGTCATGGTCGGCGGGGTGGCGGGTGAGACAAGTCATCCTCTTTCTATCCATATGCGCTACGACGACGACCTCCTTGTGGAGCGACCCGCTCGGCGCGTTCAGATAACGTCCAGCGGGATCGAAGCGCTCAGCAAGAAGGCGCCACAGGAACGCTTCCTTCTTTGGGAGCATTCGTATGCCTCTACTCTTCAAAACTTCGTCTACAACATCACGCCTGACCGGTTCCCGGAGAGACCGATCTTCGGCACGGAGCGATTCAACGCGCAGCTGATCGATGGCAAACGAGTTCCCCGCGTGGTCCACCTTCCCAGCGCTGGACCGCGCAGGTTCATAGATGCCGTCCCTTTTCGGGACGGATACAAGATGGAGCGCATCGCGTTCGATGAATGGCCCGCGCTCCGGCTCAATCGGCTACAGATGACCGAGGTGGAGGTCCTCATACTGGCGTGGGGCTGGGACGACGAACCGCTCCTCGAGTTCGCCGCTGCCGCACGCCCTATCACAAACGACCTTTTATCGGAGATCGGACAAGCCGAATTCGATGCTTGGAAGAAAATCAACAAGCGCAAGCAACGCGACCAGGGTCCCTAGCGCGCGGAGCTTTCGCATCAGCTAGGACTTCCCTTGGAGATCGGGATTAGCTCCGATGTTGGGGATTTGTTGGGGGAATCAACACTGCCAAAACCTCGCGAAAAAAGATATGGATTGAACTGGGCTTTTGTGGACCAGAGGAGATTCGAACTCCTGACCTCACCCGTGCGAGGGGTGCGCTCTACCAACTGAGCTACTGGCCCGCGGAAGCTCAAGCATCCTAGCGGCCGCGCCTGAGCCTCCCGCTTGCGTCCGGTCGCAGGTTTCGCCTCGGATAGGGTCGCCTGCATGTCCAAGATGCGCTCGTTCACGTGGCTTCTCGCGCTGGTCTTGCTCGTGTTCGCAGCCTGCGGTGACGACGCAGCAGAGACCCCGCCCGCGGCGGAGACCACGCCCGCGGCGGAAGCACCGCCGGCCGGCGACTGCGAGGAGGGGATCGTGGAGACGGAGTCCGGCCTGAAGTACGAAGAGACCGAGTGCGGAACGGGTGAAGAAGCGGGTCGCGGCGACACCGTGATCGTGAAATACAAGGGTGCGCTCGAGAACGGCAAGGTCTTCGACGAAGGGGAGCTCCCGCCGTTCCAACTCGGCAGCGGGTCGGTGATCCCCGGATTCGACGAGGGCATCACGGGCATGAAGGTCGGCGGCTCGCGTCAGGTGACGATCCCGCCCGACCTCGGCTACGGCGCTCAGGGGGTTCCTCCCGACATCCCCCCGAACTCGACCCTCATCTTCGACATCGAGCTGGTCGAGATACAGGCCCCGGCGTAGCAACCCAGGCTGAGGCGAGACCGCGTCTTCGGGATATCGTATCTCTGCCGGCCAGCGGCAACCACATCCCAAAGAAGCGCCGCCGAACGGTATCTAGCTTGGTCTAGATCCAGCACCACCCCGTCGGCGGCAGGTCCTCCGCTGTTCCCGTCGTGAAGGTGGTGCGGGTCGACACCTTTCCGTCCAGCGTCTCCGTCACGACCGCGGTCGCGGGGTCCGCCGGTGGCTTCTCGCAGTTGTCGAACACCCATATCCGCTTGTCCCACTCCGGTTGCGGCAGCGGGACCTTCGTCAGCAAGGGGTAGTAGAAGACGAAGAACCAGAGCGCGGCGGCCGTGAACAATCCGATCGCGGCGATCGCCTCCCACGAGCGACCGATCCGCGACGCGATGTAGCCGAGCGCCAGGCACATGAAGGGGACCGTCGGTAGTAGATAAAAGAGGAAGACCGCGCTCCTGTCGGACAAGAGCCCGGAGATCAACCACGGCGCGTACGTGAAGAGGAAGCCGGCCAGGATCACCCCCTCGGGCCGCCAGGGGTCGCCCCGTCTCACCCACGCGGCGACGACCGCAGCCAGCGCCAGCAGCGACGTCCACCACACGAACGGGCTTCCGGTGGCGAAGATCTCCTTGTAGTCGCCGTTTGGGTTGGTCTCGAAGTAGTAGGAGACGGGCCGCTTCAGCGCCAGCCACGACCACGCCGGTGATTGGTACGAGTGGTTGCTCTCGAGCTCCCGGTGGAACCTGAACATGCACTGTTGCTGCTCGACGTACCGAACGACCCAGGACCCGTTCCGATCCGGGCAGAGCCCGTCGCCGGGCGGAAGCGTGCGGCCGATGTAGGTGGCGGTGTACACGAGTGCCGGGACGACGATGAACCAGACCAGCAACCCGGCCCCCTCGCGCCGGAACGTGTTCAGGATGGGGCGAGGCTCCTCCCTCTCCCGCCGCGCCTTGATCTCCCAAGCGACGGTCAGCACGATCAACATCACGAGGAAGAAGCCGCCGGACCACTTCGAAGCCACCGCGAGCCCGGCGGCGATACCGGCCGCGATCCGCCACGGCCGCTGCAGCAGCCTCGGCCCCGCAGCTTCGCCCCGCGCTCCCGCGAACAACCAATCTCGGTCGTACACCAGGAACAGGACAGCCGCGACGCCGAACAGCGGCACGAACACGTCGAGCATCGCGATCCTCGACTCCACGAAGTGGAGGAGGTCGATCGCCAACAGGCCTGCCGCCAGAGACGCGCCCAGCGTGGAGCGCAACAGTCTCCTCGCCAGCAAGAAGAGCAGGGCTACTGTGATCGTCCCGGCCACCGCAGCCGAGATCCGCCACCCGAAGGAGTCGTAGCCGAACAGGCGGATGCCGAGCGCGAGCAGCCACTTCGCCAGCGGTGGGTGTACGAGCGTCGACTCGACGTCGATCCCACAGAGCGTCGGCGCCGAGGTGACGTACCAACATGCGTCCTTCGCGTAGTAGGTCTCGTCGAACACCAGCGACTTCGGGTCGTCGAGCCGCACGAGTCGCAGCACCGCAGCGGCAACGGTGATCCCGGTGAGGGCGAAGGTGTCGGCGCGGCCCCATCTAGAGGGGCCGCGTTCGGCGCGTGGATCTGTCTCGGCCCCCTCGATCGCCTCCACGGCAGAGCAGCATAGTTAGTGTCGCCGCGGTATCGGACCGAGTGAGGGGGAACGCGACACATGAGGACGCTGGCGGCGGGCAGTCGCACCCTCAGGCGCGCGCCCGTCGCGATGCTCCCGATGACCGCTGAAGGGGTGGTCGCGGCCGTGGCGGTTGCCACGGGACTCTTCCCGCAGGACGCCGCGGCCGTGATCGCCGGCGCGATGTTTCCTCTGAACGTCTATTTCGATCTGAAGCAGAGCCTTGCTACCGGGTTCGGTTGGCCCGCGTTCGCGGCGGCTTTGATCCTGAGCTCGCTGGTCCGCAGCGGAACGCTGGCCGCCACGCTGTGGCTGGCCGACGATCGGCGGGTATCGATCGCCGTCCCGTGGGCTCGAGCGGCGCGCCTCGCGACGGTCGCTCTGGTCACGCTATTCCCGAGCGCGGTCCTCATGTATCTCGGCGTCGCACTCAGGTATGCGCCTTTCATCTGGGCGGGCGCGGCCGCGGGTTTCTTTCCCGCCGTTGTTCTGAACCGCCGCGCCCTGGCACTCGATGCCGGTGCCGGAAAGCCGCGTGGCTCGGGGATTCCCGAAGCACCGGGGTTCCTCGCCTATGCCTACCTGCTCTCTGCTCTGGGGGCCGCTATGTCGTCGCTCGGGCGGCTGTCACCGTTGCTCGTTGCGCTGTTGGTGGCGTGTCTCGGCCCCCTGCACGCGTTGTTCCTGCTGGGCTGGCGCGAGCACCTGCGGGCGGAGACCTATCCGGGAGGAGGGACCCTTGCGGCCGCGGTTACCGTTGTGGGTCTCGTCGTGTTCCTCGGGGCCACTGGCTACGACCGAGTGATCCGCAACGCTTCGCCGGTGCCGACCGCGGACGCGCCCGGGTCTCTCCTGCTGCTCGGCGGAGTCGATTCCACCTCGACTACCGGCGCTCTCACCGAGCTGGACCCCCGCGACCTCGGGTTCAACCGCGAGAGCGTCAAGGTCCTTTCCTACTCCGCGGCGGGAGACGGCTACACCGGGAGCGACACGCGCGCTGACCTCGATGAAGTCGGCGCCGTCGTGTCGCGCCAGGTCGAGGCGGCGCCGGAGCCTCAGTTGCTGCTGGGCCACTCCCAAGCGGCCTTGATCCTCGACCGGATAGTGGCGCGCGGACATCCCGCGCCCGATCGCTCTGTCGTGCTTGCCCCTCCGCCTCCTGTTCCTCCGCCCGTGGTCGCTCCACCGCCCGGGCGTTCCGGAACGGGCCGCGTCGGCGGCGACATAGCTCGCGCAGGTGCCGCGCTCCTCGAAGCGGTCGGACTCCAGCCCTATGACATCGACGCGCCGGCCTCGCCCACGAACCTGAAACCCGTGGTCGTGATCGACAAGAAGGTGTCGCGGGTGGCGGTATGGGCGCTGGGGGACTCGGTATGGCTGGATTCGGACTGGAGACGCCCGGGCGAGATCAACCTCGTCGCCATCACCGATCATGTCGGCGTCACGAACAACGGACGCGCCCTGGCCGCAGCGCGCACCTTCCTACGCGGCCGCGCCGTCGAGGGTGACGAGGTCTCGTGGCGCGGGTTCGTTGCGACGGTGCTCCGCTACGCCTTCGAGCCATGGCGGCCGAGCTGATGCGGCCGACGTGGAGACACGCGTGAGCGGCCGCCTCATCCTGTGCGCGACGCCGATCGGGAACCTCGAAGACGTCACTCAACGCTCGTTGAGGTTGCTAGCCGAAGCCGACGTCGTCGCCTGCGAAGACACCCGCCGCACGCGCAAGCTGCTATCGCATCACGGCGTGCAGACGAGACGGTTGGTCGTCTACAACGAAGGCAACGAACGGCGGCGCGCGCCCGCGCTGGTTCAGAAGATGCTTGCGGGCGACACGGTTCTGCTCGTGTCCGACGCGGGGATGCCGGGTCTTTCGGACCCCGGCTACCGTTTGGTGCGCGCCGCGGTGGACGCAGGCGTCGTCGTCGCGGTCGCTCCCGGACCGACCGCGGCGATCAGCGCCCTCGCCATCTCTGGGCTGCCCCCGGCCCGCTTCGTCTTCGAGGGGTTTCTGCCGCGCAAGGCCGGTGACCGCCGCCGGAGGCTGGAAGAGCTGAGGGACGAGGAGCGCACGCTCGTCTTCTACGAGTCTCCGCACCGCGTCCTGGACTGCCTCGATGACCTGTACGAGCTCTTTGGTGACCGTCCTGCAGCTGTGGTGCGCGAGCTGACGAAGGTGCACGAGGAGGTGAGGCGAGGGAGCCTCGAGCAACTGCGCGACAAGGCCCGAGAGGTGCCGCCGCGCGGAGAGATCGTGCTGGTGGTGGGAGGAGCACTGCGACGAGACCGGATCGCGGATCCAGAGGAGCTTGCCGCGGCAGCTCGCGCGCTTATGTCGGAAGGTCTGCAACGCAAGGCCGCGCTGCAGCAGGTGGCGCGGGAGGCGGGGGTTCCGAAACGCGCCGTCTTCGACGCCCTGGTGGAGCCGGAGGAGCCGGAGGTTTAGCGCTCCTGCACGGAGTTACGGAAAGGTGCGCCCTTAGGCGGGACTGGTTGCGGAAGCTTCGGCATCGGGCAGGCGCACCTCGACGCCTTCGAACCCGCCGAGCTGGCCGGCGCAGCTATCGCAGACCTTGCGACCTTTGAACTCGATCGCGGGCTCCTCGCCGCCGCAGAAGACGCACAGGTCACGGCGCTTCTGGAGGATCACGCGCTCGCCGTCGACGCTGATCTCGAGCTCGTCGCCCTCGCGGATGCCGAACACCCTGCGCAGCTCGGACGGGAGAACGATGCGGCCGAGCTCGTCGATCTTGCGCACCACGCCGGTAGACTTCATGGCCTTGCCCCCTGATAGCTGGTAACTCCTGGAGACCGTATTCCCACGGATGGAGTAGGTCAAGCACACCGGGGCAAAACGCCCGATCCTGTCACCGAGGCAAGCTGGGAGCGAGTGCATCCGTGAGCGACCAGGTCTTCTACGTCACCACCCCGATCTACTACGTCAACGACGTCCCGCACCTCGGCCACGCCTACACGACGGTGGCCGCCGACTTCCTCTGCCGCTTCCGGCGGATGCAGGGACGCAAGGTCCACTTCCTCACCGGCACCGACGAGCACGGCCAGAAGGTGCTCCGGACGGCAGAGGCCAAGGGACTGTCTCCAAAGGAGTGGACCGACCAGATCGTTCCGCGCTGGACTGAGGTGTGGAAGGCGTTGGACATCTCGAACGACGACTTCATCCGCACCACCGAGCCGCGCCACGAAGGTCCCGTTCAGAAGTTCGTCCAAGCGCTCTATGACCGGGGCGAGATCTACCTCGGCACCTACGAGGGCCTCTACTGCGTCGGATGTGAGGCGTTCAAGGTCCCGGACGAGCTCGTGGACGGCAAGTGCCCGCTGCACGGTGTCGAGCCGGACGTCGTGGAAGAGGAGAACTACTTCTTCCGTCTCTCCAAGTACGCGGCCCGCCTGATCGAGCTGTACGAGAACGACGAGCGGTTCGTGATGCCGGAGGCTCGCCGCAACGAGGTGTTGGGCAAGGTGCGCCAGGGCCTGGAGGACCTCTCGGTCTCGCGCATCAGCTTCGACTGGGGGATCCCGCTGCCGTGGGACGAGAAGCACGTGATCTACGTGTGGGTGGACGCGCTGCAGAACTACATCACCGCGGTCGGATACGGCACCGACGAGGAGCGGTTCTCATCGGTGTGGCCGGCGGACATCCACCTGGTCGGCAAGGACATCTTGTGGTTCCACTCGGTGATCTGGCCCGCGATGCTGATGGCGCTAGACATGCCGCTTCCTGGAACCGTGTTCGCGCATGGGTTCCTGCAGGTGGGCGGCGAGAAGATGAGCAAGAGCAAGCTGACGGGGATCTCGCCGCACGACCTGATCGCGACGTTCGGCTCCGACGGCTATCGCTACTACTTCATGCGCGAGATCTCATTCGGGCTCGACGGGAACTTCTCGTGGGAGGCGATGGTCGAGCGCTACAACGCGGATCTCGCCAACGACTTCGGCAACCTCGCGTCGAGGGTGCTGTCGATGATCGCGCGCTACTTCGACGGCGTGGTGCCGGAGCCGCCGCAGCCGCAGGAGTTGACCGACGCCGAGCGGAGCTTGGTGGCGGTGCACGAGGCGGCCCTGGCGGAAATGACTGCAGCCGTCGACGCGATCGCGCCTCATTCCGCGGTGAAGGCCGCGTGGACGTTGGTGAAGAAGGCGAACTCGTATGTCGAGGAGGTCGCGCCGTGGAGCCTCGCCAAGGACCCCGCCGATCAGCGGCGTCTCCAGGTCGTCCTGTACATGCTCGCCGACACGCTGCGCCAGCTCGCCTTGATGACGTCGCCGATCACGCCCGGCGCCGCGCAGGAGCTGTGGCAGCGGCTCGGGCTCGGGGGTGACGTCGAGCAACGTTCGTTCCCGGCGGATCGAGGCTGGGGCAGCCTGCCCGCGGGTTCCAGGGTACGGACCGGGGACCCCTTGTTCCCGCGCCTCGACGTCGCCCCGTAGGGAGGGCTCCACGACGATGTGGTTCGACTCCCACTGCCACATCCACCTCTGCGAGACGGCCAGGGCGGAACAGATCGTCGAAGCGGCCGCTGCGACGGGCGTCGACGCGGTCGTGACCGTCGGTACCGACGTCGACTCCAGCAGGGCCTCGGTCGAGCTGGCGCGCGACCCGCGTGTGTTCGCGGCCGTCGGGGTACATCCGAACTCGGCAGATGCGTGGGGCCCCGATGCGGCGGCCGCGATCGAGAAGTGCCTAGCCGACGAGCGGGTGGTTGCGGTGGGAGAGAGCGGTCTCGACTTCTTCCGCGACGCGGTGGATCCCGACGTGCAACGGGCGGCGTTCGTGGACCACATCGAGCTCGCGAAGCGCTTCGACAAAGCCCTCATCATCCACACGCGCGACTCCGTCGACGCGGCCCTAGACGTTCTCGAACAACAGGGACCGCCCGACCGCTTCGTCTTCCATTGCTGGTCGGGCGATGACGCCCAGCTGCGCCGGGCTCTGGAGCAGGGCGCCTATATCTCGTTCGCCGGCAACGTCTCGTTCAACAGCGCGCAGAACCTGCGCGATGCCGCGGCGCGGGTGCCCGATGAGCGGCTGCTGGTGGAGACCGATTCGCCGTACCTGACCCCAGTGCCCCATCGGGGCAAACGCAATGAGCCCGCGCGGGTTGCCCACGTGGGTGAAGCGGTCGCACACGCCCGCGGCGCGGACGTGGGTGTGGTGGCGCGCCAGACGACGGCGAACGCGCGGAGGTTCTTTGGGATCGAGTGAGACGGCAGGGTTCCTCGGTGCTCGACGTCTGAGGGAGGTCCTCGACGTGCATGGGGTCAGACCGGTGAAGGCGCTCGGCCAGAACTTCGTGATCGACCCGAACACGATCCGCAAGGTGGTTGAGGTCGCGAGTGTCTCTGCCGACGATCGGGTCCTTGAGATCGGAGCGGGCGCGGGTTCGCTGACCGTGGGACTTGCGGCCGTGGCGGCAGAGGTGATCGCGGTGGAGTTCGATCGTCGGCTGCTGCCTGTGCTCGCCGAGACGCTAGAGGGTGTGACGAACGTCGAAGTCGTCCCGGGCGATGCGATGGCGCTGCCGCTCGGCGGGTTCGGCGCAACCAAGGTGGTCGCGAACCTGCCCTACAACATCGCCGTTCCCGTGGTGGTCCGCGTGTTGGAGACGGCTCCCCAGATCGCGGAGCTCGTGGTGATGACGCAGCGCGAGGTGGGCGAGCGGCTGGCGGCGCAACCGGGATCGAAGGCTTACGGCCAGGTCAGCGTCATCGTTCGCTACTTCGGGCGTCCCACGGTCGCGGCGAAGGTCTCGAGGCGGGCGTTCTTCCCCGTGCCGCGCGTCGACTCCGTGCTGGTTCGGATCCGACGGGAGGCGCCGCCCGACGTAGCGCCGGAGCGGTTGTTCCCGGTCGTGCGGGGCGCGTTCTCGCAACGTAGGAAGACGATCCGCAACGCGTTGATCTCGTCCGGCTTCGCCGACGTCGACTCGGCGCTGGCAGCCGCGGGGATCGACCCTGGCATCCGCGCGGAGGCGCTCCGGCTCGATGACTTTGTAGCGGTGGCCAACGCTCTGGCAACTGCTGCGCCTCCGGCGGAGTAGCCACGCCGACTCGTACCTGAACAAGGAGCGTGTCGCGGATATCGCACCGCTGCTGGAGCGCCTCATCTACTAGAGGGCGCGGGGGTAGCGTGGGGTCCGTGGCGGCTACCCGCGAGCTGCGTCTCAGGACCGGAGCGAAGCTCAACCTGTTCCTGCGCGTCGTCGGCCGCCGTCCCGACGGATACCACGAGCTCGAGTCGATCTTCCAGAGCCTCGACTTCGGCGATGACCTCCAGGTTGCAGAGGCGCCGGACGACGAAATCACGGTCGCGATGCACTCGGAGGTGGTGGTGGGCCTGCCGTCACAGGAACAGAACCTCGCTTACATCGCCGCCCGCCGCTTGCAAGAAGCCACCTCGACCCGGCGCGGGGCCCGCGTTCAGATCGATAAGCGCATCCCGTTGGGCGGCGGGCTAGGCGGCGGAAGCAGCAACGCGGCCGGCGTGCTCTTGGCGCTGGATCAGCTGTGGAAGCTGGGGCTCGAGCGCCGCCGGATGCTCGAGCTCGCAGCCGAGATCGGCAGCGACGTTCCTTACTGCCTCGGCGGCGGCGCCACCTGCTTGGTGACCGGCAGGGGCGAGAAGCTGGCACCACTGCCCCCACCACCGCGACCGCTGTGGTTCGTTCTCGGCATGTCCGATGAGCCACTTGCGACCGCGACGGTGTACGCGGGCCTTGGGGAACTGACAGAGCACCGCCCCGCGGTCGCGCCCGTGACGATGGCCCTCGGCGCGGGCGACGTTGCCGAGCTGGGGGAGTTACTGCACAACGACCTGGAGCCGGTCGCTCTGCGGCTTCGTCCGGAGCTTCGGGAGCGGAAGGACGCGCTGCGGGCGGCCGGAGCCGTGGGCGTGGCGCTGAGTGGGTCCGGCCCGACGCTGTTCGGACTCGCGGGAGACGAGGCCGGCGCGCACGCGATCGCGGAGCGGGTTCTCGGCGCCTTCGACCGGGTCGTGGTCACCTCTTCGAGTTCCGGCTGCGTCGGCTCCGCCTGACGCCGGTGACGCCCATCATGCTCGCCGCGCTTCTTTAGTATGCGTAGGCAGCCGGCGGGTCGCCGGAGGCGACGGTGCCCCGTGGGGTAATTGGCAGCCCGAGGGATTTTGGTTCCCTAAGTTCTGGTTCGAATCCAGGCGGGGCAGCGACTTCTAGCGAAGGAGATGCGGGTGGCGCGAGGTCGAGGAGACGACGGCGCGCGCACCGGTGGGATCGCGGTCGTTCTCGCCGCCGGAGAAGGCAAGCGCCTCAGGTCCCGGCTCCCGAAGGTCCTGCACGAAGCCGCGGGGCGGCCGTTGCTCGGTCACGTCCTCGAGGCGCTGCGGCCGCTCGGGCTCGACGAGGTCATCGTCGTGACTTCCAGCAGCGGCTTGATCGAGGCCGCGTTCGCCGACGAAGGCTGCACGTTCGCGGTTCAGGATCCTCCGAACGGGACCGGGGATGCGCTGCGCGTCGCTCTCGCGATGGCCGGTGCGGGCGACGGGCACGTCATGGTGGTTCCGGGTGACACTCCGCTGCTCACGGCGGAGACGCTGCGGTCGCTGTGGGAGGACCATGTCTCCTCGTCGGCCGCGGCGACCGTTCTGACGGCGCGCGCTGCGGACTCCGCGGGGTACGGCCGCGTCGTGCGCGACGCCGACGGCGGCGTGGAGAAGATCGTCGAGCACCGCGACGCGAGCACCGCGGAGTTGGCGATAGACGAGATCAACGGGGGCGTCTACGTCTTCGACCGGCACGGCCTGGAAGACCTGCTTGCGAAGCTGGACAGCGAGAACAGCCAGCGGGAGTACTACCTCACCGATGTCATCGCCTTGTTGCGCGCGTCCGAGCGCAAGGTGCACGCGCTGCAGGTTTCCGAGAGCGAGGTCGCAGGGGTGAACTCACGCAGCCAGCTGGCGCAGGTCACCACGCTGCTTCACCGCCGCGCGACCGAGCACTGGCTGGAGCAGGGCGTCACGATCGTCGATCCGGCGACGACCTACATCGACTCACAGGTGACTATCGAGCCGGATGCCACGATCCTTCCCTTCACGTTCCTGCAGGGCAGCACGACGATCGGAGCCGGTGCCGAGATCGGGCCGCAGGTGAGGATCGTCGACAGCGAGGTGGGGCCGGACGCGAAGGTGACGTTCGCGGTCGTTCGGTCGTCCGTGCTGGGGCCCGAGAGCTCGGTGGGGCCGTTCGCCTCTCTTCGTCCTGGGACACGACTGGGCAGGGGGGCCGAGCTCGGCACCTTCGTGGAGACGAAGAACGCCGTGGTGGGAGATGACAGCGCCGCGCACCATCTCGCATACCTGGGCGACGCCGAGATCGGCAGCGGCGTGAACATCGGCGCGGGGACGATCACGTGCAACTGGGACGGACAGAACAAGCACCGCAGCGTCGTGGACGACGACGCCTACATCGGGTCCGACACGATGTTGGTCGCACCCGTCCACATCGGGAAGCGTGCTGCCACCGGAGCTGGGTCCGTCGTTAGAGGCGACGTTCCCGACGACGCCCTCGCTGTGGGGGTTCCCGCTCGCGTCATCGAGGGCAAGGGCGACAAGATGAAAAGGTTGGATGAAGCTGACAGAAACCGCTCCGACGGGGGAGGATAGGTATAGATGCAGCTACCCACGCACAAGCGCCTGATGATCTTCTCGGGTACGGCCAACCCCGGCCTTGCCGAGGAGGTCTGCGCGCACCTCGGCATGAAGCTGAGTCCCGTCGAGATCGAGGAGTTTGCGAACTCCGAGCAGTACGTGCGGTTCAACGACTCGGTCCGCGGCTGCGACGCGTTCGTGATCCAGAGCCACTCGGCGCCCGTCGACGTCCACCTCATGCAGCAGTTGCACATGATCGACGCGCTGAAGCGGGCTTCCGCCAAGCGCATCACAGCGGTCTCGCCCTTCTACCCATACGCGAGGCAGGACAAGAAGACCCGCTCGCGAGAGCCGATCGCGGCGAAGATGATCGCCGATTTCTACGAGGCGGCCGGCGCGGATCGTGTCCTCTCGGTCGACCTCCACACGGGACAGATCCAGGGCTTCTTCAACGTTCCTTTCGACCACCTGACGGCGTTGCCGCTGCTGGCTGATTACTTCGCCAACATGCTGGAGAACGACTTCGTGATCGTGTCGCCGGACGCGGGCAGGGTTCGTCTCACTGAGAAATGGGTGCAGCACATGCACGAGTTCCATGGCTTGAACGGCAGCGTCGCCTTCATGCACAAGAAGCGATCGCGCGACGTACGCAACGTCAGCAAGACGCTAGCCGTCGTCGGTGAGGTGGAGGGCAAAACCTGCGTCATCGTCGACGACATGATCGGCACCGGCGGGACGCTCGTGAACGGCGCGGAAGCCTTGATGGCCGCAGGTGCGACAGAGGTCTACGCCGCGGCCACGCACGCGGAGCTTTCGGACCCAGCGACCGACCGCATCAAGAACTCGCCGATCCACCAGCTGGTGACTACGAACACCCTCCCGATCCCCAGCGAGAAGGCGATCGACAAGCTCGTCGTCCTCTCGATCGCGCCGACCATCGCTCAAACGATCAAGGCGGTGTTCGAAGAGGAATCGGTCTCGGAGCTGTTCCACGGAGAGAACCAGCCCTAACCTCTATAATGCTGGCTTCCCCCGCTCCGGCCCTCGTGCCGGCGCGGGTTCAACCGAACGATCCACACCTGCACAGAGGTAGGGAGAGGAGTCCCGATGGCTGAGGTGAAGCTCGAGGTAACGAAGCGCGAGGGAACGGGCAAAGGCGCGGCGCGCCGCTCCCGCTTCGCCGGCAAGGTCCCCGGCGTCGTCTACGGGAGAGGCATGGATCCCGTGGCCGTCGAGGTCGACCGCCGCCAGTTCGTACAAGCCCTGCAGACCGACGCCGGCATGAACGTGCTGCTCGGGCTGAAGATCGACGGCCAGAGCATCACGACCCTGGCTCGCGAGATCCAGCGGGACCCTGTCAGGGGGACCTTGCTCCACGCCGACTTCGTGAAGGTCGACCTGAACGTCGAGGTCGAGGCCGAGGTTCCGGTTCACCTCATCGGCGGCGAGGACTCGCCGGGGGTGAGGGGTGGCGGAGTGCTCGAGCAGCCGCTGTTCACCGTCACCGTCCGCGCGCTTCCGGCGGACCTGCCGGAGTCGATCGACGCCGACGCATCCGGTCTCGACGCCGGGCACGCGTTGCGGATCTCGGACCTCTCGTCGGCGCGGACTTTCGAGTTCGTCCAGGACCCCGAGACGGTGGTCGCGTCGATAGCCCAAGCCGTCAGCGAAGAGGAGCTTGCGGCTCTCGAAGCTGCAGCGGGCGCGTCGGGCGAGGACCAGACGGTCGAGGGGCTGGAGGCCGCAACCGGAGCCACGGGCGACGAGTCCGATGGATCGGGCGAACCGTCGGTCGAGGCCGACCCCGGGGCCGAGAAGGAACCGGCGTAGCGCCAGCGACTCCCAGGACCTTCAGCGATGCCGCTGTTCCGGCGCTCGCCCGACCAAGAGGGCGGGCGCTGGATAGTCCTCGGCCTCGGCAACCCGGGCGAGCGTTACACCCAGACCCGTCACAATGCAGGCGTCCTGGTGATCCAGGAGCTGCTATCCCGCACCTCGAGCTCGCTGAAGAGCCACAAGAGCGGCGCGCTCGTTGCGGAGACGCTGCTCGCCGGCGAGCGGGTGGTGCTGGCGCGCTCCACCGGCTATATGAACGAGAGCGGCCGGCCGCTCGGCCAGCTCGCGCGCTTCTACAAGACACCGGTCGAGCGCGTGATCGTCGTGCACGACGAGCTCGACATCGTGTTCGGCGAAGTCCGTGTGAAGCTGGGCGGGGGGACGGCAGGCCATAACGGCTTGAAGTCGGTGGCCGCCCATCTCGGCTCGAAGGAGTTCGTCCGCGTCCGTGTCGGGATCTCGCGGCCCTCGGGCCGTTTGGACCCCGTCGATTACGTGCTCCAGAACTTCTCGGGTGCCGAACGAAAGGAGCTTCCGGACATCGTCGGCCGCGCCGCAGATGCGGTGGAGCGGGTCCTTCAGGCGGGGACGGAACGCGCGATGAACGAGTTCAACACCCGCGCCTGACGTCGCCCCCCGAACGGTGGCGGGCAAACCGCCCGGTTCAACGCACGTTTGTCGAAAAGCTCGGGCGCTTCGGGTTAGTGGCGGTGCCGCGCGAAGGTGACAGCCTCGCCGCATCTGTTCGAGTTGTCGTAAGGGCTCGCCTCCGCGAACGCCACGTACCGGCCCGCCCGGTCCCGCAGGCGCGTCCGGAAGCGACCCTCGGCATCGGTGAACAGCAGCTTCCCGACCGGATAGAAGGTGCCGTCGCTCCTCTTCTTGCCCAGCTGGATCGGCGCGGTACGGGCACAGGCGGTGTAGCCGTCCACCGGGGTCAACCGACCAGTGGCGACGACGTGCCGCCGCAGCACGAGGGTGACCTTCATCGGGTGCTTCACGGGGGTCGTGGGGGGCGCGGTGGGCGTCGGCTCCGGGATCGGGCTGGTTCCGCCCCGCAGCCCGTCGTAGAGGGCGCGGGCCGCGCTCCCGAGGTACGGGCCGAAGGCGACGTTCGGCCACACCTTCGTGTTGCCGCCGCTCACGTTCGAGGCCACGAACTCATCGCGGATGACCCAGCCACCTCCGCTGGAGCCGAACTCCATGTCGCAGCCCATGGCGATCATGCCGCTCCACAGACGGCCGCTGCCGTGCGACCGGCACGTCTCGAGATGCTCGCCGTCGAACCGGTCGGAGGGCACCGCGGGATAGCCGAAGGACTGGAACAACTCCGTCGGCTGCTGATTGAAGGCGATCCCGCGCAGCGCGATGACGTCGCCGAGCGAGCCGCTCTCGTTGGGAAGGGTTCTGAAGCCGGCGAAGTCGTACCTCGAGTCCTGGCTCTCCTTCCACTGGGTGGGCACGGCCAGTTGGTCCGCGGCCCATATCCCGTACGGCACCCGTTGCTCCTCGTAGCCCGGAACGAAGACGACGTCGGTGACGAACTTCCCGCCGCTGTAGAGGCAGTGTGCGGCCGTCCACACGACGCTCTTGTTGTCGCTGTTGATAGCGGTGCCGGAACAACCGAAGTCGACGCCGTTGTCGTTTCCGAACAGGACGCCATGCGCCGCGTACGGGGCCACGGAGGGATCCTCGATCCGGAAACGCTCGAACGGGATAGGGCCCTCTGACGAACCGCCCGCGCTGCTGGAGGAGTAGCGCTCGGTCGAGGCCCCCGATCCGGGCACGAAGACGGGCTCGCCGCGCGCGGGAAGCGGTGCGTTTAGGTCCTCGGGATGGATCGCTGGCGGCGCTGCAGGTTCTGCGGCGGCCATGCGCTCCGGCGTCCAGGCTGCGACCGCGGCCTGCGGGTCGCCAACCTCTTTCGTGACAAAGGTGGAGGCGTTCGTCGCTCCGGCACCGAGCGGTGCGAGCGCGAGCGTGGACGCGACGAGACAGAGCACCAGCAAGATGCGGCGAGCGGGCAAGGGATCTCCTGAGGATCGGATGGTGGAACCCGTGAGGTTACGGCCTCGTTCGTGCTAACGAAATAGCCCAATCGGGCCATATCGCGCGCAGCCCAACGAGCGGAGGGGCGGCCGTCGGTCCAGCTTCTGCAACGAGCGGAGGCGGCGGCGTGTGCGGGTCTGAGCGGACCGTGGAGGGCCACGTCGCTCGATAGCCGGACAACATCGGCGCGACGTGGTCCGATTC